>NZ_JBZYCU010000033.1:0-22263 GCF_058933875.1 Streptococcus sp. STC1396
AGAAATCGGTAATTCGTTAGAATTCGATTTCGTCGTCCCACCTCCGCACAGTTGAGTAGGGCTGTAAAAGCTGATGAAATCAGCGTAGTAGAGCCCACTCAACCACTGCGTCTTGCTCGACAATCCATAGACAATTGAGAGGCTAGGACTTTTGTCCCAGCCCTTTTTAGTCTGTTCGAAGGCGGATTCGCCAGATTCATATTTGGAATTTTAAAAGTCTTGTGTAATTTGTTCCATTCATCAGTGGGGATTTGTGGTAAAATAAGAGTCAGAACATTTATATGAGAATGAGGAAAAGATGTCGAAGAGAAAATTTGATAGCCATTCAATCACGAGAAGATTGTACCTGCTGTTTGGAATCGTAGGGGTATTATTTTTGACTTTGATTGTTCGTCTGGGCTATATGCAAGTTATCAATCAAAAGTTTTATACGGATAAATTGGCTAAGGCCAGCAAAACAAGAATAACAACAAGCTCGGTTCGAGGGCAGATTTATGACGCTGCTGGAAATCCCTTGGTTGAAAATACAACGAAACAAGTAGTAACCTATACACGGGATAATAAAGCCACCGCTGGAGAAATTCGTGAAACAGCTCAAAAATTACTCAATTATGTCACAGTGAGTGATATAGCCGTGACTGACAGACAAGCGGTTGATTATTATCTGGCCGATAAGGATGTCTATCGCGAGGTCGTTGAAAAGCTGCCTAAAAATGAAAAATTTGATACCGATGGCAATCGTTTGGAAGAGTCAAAAATTTATAAGGCAGCAGTAGAAAGTATTGATCCGTCTAAATTGGGTTATACGGATGATGAAAAAAAAGCAATTATGCTGTTCAGCCAAATGAATGCCATTTCAAACTTCTCAACGGGAACTATTCAGACGGATCCATTGTCAACGGAGCAGGTTGCGATTTTAGCTTCAAGTGAAAAAGACCTTCCGGGAATTAGCATTTCAACAAGCTGGGACAGGAAAGTATTGGACACTTCTCTTGCGTCAATCGTGGGGAATATTTCCACAGAGAAAGCCGGTCTGCCGGTAGAAGAGGTAGATGAATATCTTAAGAAGGGCTACTCTCTAAATGATCGAGTGGGGACTTCCTATCTTGAAAAGGAGTATGAATCGACCCTCCAAGGGAAGCGAGCTGTAAAAGAGATTCATCTCAATAAAAACGGCAATATGGAAAGTGTAGAAAAAATTTCAGACGGCAGTAAGGGAGATAATCTGAAGCTGACCATTGATTTATCTTTCCAGCAGGGAGTTGAAGATATCCTTAAAAATGCTTTTAATGCAGAGTTGAGCAGCGGAAATGCGACTTATTCTGAAGGAGTTTATGCCGTTGCTATGGATCCAGATACGGGCTCTATCCTAGCTCTAGCTGGTGTTAAGCACGATTTGGAAACAGGCGATATCTCTGCGGATGCTTTAGGGACCATTACCAACGTTTTTGTCCCTGGATCGGTCGTCAAAGCGGCCACTTTGACTGCTGGTTGGCAGTACGGAGCTATTTCTGGTAATCAATCCTTAGTCGATCAGCCGATTACCTTTGCGGGCTCTGCTCCGATTAATTCTTGGTTTACGTCCTTTGGTTCTCGCTCTATTACGGCGGTTGAGGCGCTGGAGTATTCATCGAATACTTATATGGTTCAGCTTGCTCTGAATATGTTAGGAACTCCCTACACTCCGAATATGGCATTAAGTTCAGATAATCTTGATACCGCGATGGAAAAGCTGCGCTCTGTTTTTGCAGAATATGGCTTAGGGGCATCGACGGGCATCGACTTGCCTAATGAATCAACAGGTTATATTCCAAAAGATTTCACAGTAAGTAATTACATTACCAATGCTTTTGGGCAGTTTGATAACTATACCCCTCTTCAGCTCGCTCAGTATGCTGCGACGGTTGCCAATAACGGGAAACGGGTGGCTCCGCATCTGGTAGAAGGGATTTATGGCAATAATGAGCAAGGCGGACTGGGAGACCTGATTGAGAAAAAGGAAACAAAAGAACTGAATCAGGTGAATATTTCCGCGGAAAATATGGCTCTTTTAAAACAAGGTTTCTATCAGGTAGTGAATGGGGGGAGTGGTTTTACAACTGGCCGTACGATTGCGCAGGGCGCGACGGTCTCCATCAGTGCTAAAACGGGGACGGCTGAAACCTATGTCAATGGTGGCGCATCCGCCATCAACACCAATGTCGTATCCTATGCCCCAAGCGACAGTCCTAAAATAGCTGTGGCTGTAGTCTTTCCACATAATACTGACCTTTCCTCAACGGTCAGCCACAGTATCACTCGTGATATTATCAATCTTTATAACCAACAGCACCCTATGAATTAGAAAGGAAAAGCAGTAAAATTTGCTGATTATTTTATTGCTCAACTATTACCATTATGCTTTATCCAACCCCTATCGCCAAATTGATTGATAGCTTTTCCAAGCTGCCGGGTATTGGCATCAAAACAGCTACCCGCTTGGCATTTTATACCATCGGGATGAGTGACGATGATGTCAATGAGTTTGCCAAAAATCTACTAGCTGCCAAGCGCGAGCTGACTTACTGCTCTATCTGTGGCAATCTGACGGACGATGATCCCTGTGCTATCTGTACGGATCAAACGCGTGATCAGACTGTGATATTGATCGTTGAGGATAGCCGTGATGTGTCCGCTATGGAAAATATCCAAGAATACCACGGCCTTTATCATGTACTTCACGGCCTCATTTCCCCTATGAACGGTGTAGGACCAGATGACATCAACCTCAAGAGCCTCTTGACTCGCTTGATGGACAACAAAGTGATGGAAGTGATTGTGGCCACCAATGCAACGGCTGACGGAGAAGCGACTTCTATGTATATTTCTCGTGTGCTCAAGCCTGCGGGTATCAAGGTGACTCGTCTGGCCCGCGGACTGGCTGTCGGCGCTGATATCGAATACGCAGACGAAGTGACCTTGCTCCGAGCGATTGAAAATCGGACAGAATTGTAAGAATAAAGAAAGATTTCCTGCTGAAAAACAGCTTTGGGAGTCTTTTTTCTATTCAAAAATGCAGGGAAATATGGTATACTGAAACAGTCTAAAAGGAAGATGGGGCAACCCAAAATGAACTTATAACTAGAAATGTTGGGATAAGATAATGGTCAAACAAACCTTGATTTTACTATACGGTGGCCGCAGTGCTGAGCGAGAAGTTTCAGTCTTGTCGGCTGAGAGTGTCATGCGAGCTGTCAATTATGACAAATTTTCTGTCAAGACTTATTTCATCACAAAAGCTGGAGATTTTATTAAAACGCAGGAATTTACGGAAAAACCAGCTGCGGATGAAAAACTCATGACCAATGAAACGGTTGATTTTTCGCAGCAAGTCAAACCGAGTGATATTTATGAGGAAAATGCAGTTGTCTTTCCTGTTCTGCATGGCCCAATGGGCGAGGATGGCTCTATTCAAGGCTTTCTTGAAGTGCTGCGGCTTCCCTATGTGGGCTGCAATATCTTGTCTTCAAGTGTTGCTATGGACAAAATTACCACCAAACGCATTCTGGAGTCTGCTGGAATCCCGCAGGTGCCTTATGTAGCGGTGATTGAGGGCGAAAATCTGGAAGAGAAAATTGCCGAAATCGAAGAAAAATTGACTTATCCGATTTTTACCAAACCGTCTAATATGGGTTCTAGTGTGGGCATTTCCAAGTCTGATAATCAAGAGGAGTTGCGGGCAGCATTGGACTTAGCCTTCAAGTACGACAGCCGTGTCTTGGTCGAGCAGGGTGTCAATGCGCGTGAGATTGAGGTTGGCCTTTTAGGAAATTATGCTGTCAAGAGCACCTTGCCGGGTGAAGTAGTCAAGGATGTGGCTTTCTACGACTACGAGGCCAAGTATATTGACAATAAGATTACCATGGACATTCCTGCGAAAATCTCGGACGAGGTTATTGCAGTCATGCGTACAAATGCTGAGACAGCCTTTCGTGCCTTGGGTGGACAGGGATTGGCGCGCTGTGATTTCTTCTACACAGAGGATGGCGACATTTTCCTCAATGAGCTCAATACCATGCCTGGCTTTACCCAATGGTCTATGTATCCTTTACTTTGGGAAAATATGGGACTGTCTTATTCCGATTTGATTGAGAAATTAGTAATTTTGGCTCAGGAAGCCTTCGAAAAACGCGAAGCTCACCTGCTTTAAGAAGATAAAATAGGGAGTGGAAGGCTAAGCTTAGTTTCGTTGAACAGGGCTTTGCTTTCACTCTTTCTTTTAGGAGAAGAAATGAAATTAACTTTACATGAAATCGCTTCTGTACTGGGGGCAAAAAATGATGTGTCAGGTTTTGAAGATGTAGCTTTAAACAAAGCTGAATTTGACAGCCGTTTGATTGAGGCGAGGGATCTTTTTATCCCGCTCAAGGGGGCGCGTGACGGCCATGACTTTATCGCGACAGCCTTCGCTCAGGGAGCTGCGGCTACCTTGTCTGAGCGTCCAGTGGAAGAAGGACCGTATATTTTGGTCGATGATGTGCTGGCGGCTTTTCAGCGCTTGGCTCAATATTATCTGGAAAAGACCGCTGTAGATGTGCTCGCTGTGACAGGCTCCAATGGGAAGACCACGACCAAGGATATGCTGGCTCAGCTATTGGCTACTCGCTATAAAACCTATAAAACCCAGGGCAACTATAATAATGAAATCGGTCTGCCCTACACGGTGCTCCACATGCCGGGCAATACAGAAAAGTTAGTTCTGGAAATGGGACAGGACCACTTGGGAGATATCCATCTTCTGTCTGAAATTGCCAAGCCGAAAACGGGCATTGTGACCTTGATTGGCGAAGCTCACTTAGAATTTTTCGGAAGCCGTACGGAGATTGCTAAAGGCAAGATGCAAATCGCGGATGGCATGAGGAAAGGCGGTCTGCTCTTGGCTCCGGCTGATAAGATCGTCAATGATTTTCTGTCAGACCAGCAAAAAGTGATTCGCTTTGGGCAAGATGCAGATATTTATCTGACCCGTCTGGAAGAGCGCAAGGACAGCCTGACCTTTGAAGCGAATTTTCTTGAGCAGGCGATTGACTTGCCTGTGACTGGCAAATACAATGCGACCAACGCCATGATTGCGTCTTACGTAGCTTTGCAGGAGGGGGTCAGTGAGCAGGCGGTTCGTCAGGCTTTTGCCCAGCTGGAATTGACCCGCAATCGAACCGAGTGGAAGAAGGCGGCTAATGGAGCCGATATCCTGTCAGATGTCTACAACGCCAATCCAACAGCCATGCGCTTGATTCTTGAGACCTTCTCAACGATTCCATCCACTCAAGGCGGCCGCAAAGCTGCAGTCTTAGCTGATATGAAGGAGCTGGGAACTGACTCGAAGCTTATGCACGGAGCCATGATTACCAGTCTCAATCCAGAGATTATCACCGATCTATTCCTCTATGGAGAGGATATGGAAGCCCTCTATGTCTATGCTCGGGAAATTTATCCACCAAATCGAGTGCACTATTTTGTCAAAAATGCTGACAAGGATCAGTTTGAAGATTTGACCAAGACCGTTAAGACTTGGTTGCAATCAGCCGATCAAATCTTGCTCAAGGGTAGTAATTCGATGAAGTTGGATAAACTAGTGGAGGTCTTGGAGCATGGGGACAAGTGATACAGCTTTAATTCTCCAGCGACTGTTGGCGATAACGGATACAGGTCTGTCTTTTGCTGCCAGTGAGTTTGATCGAGAACGCTATGCGGATATCAGAGATAATCTAAATCAGCTGTTAAGCGAGACCAGCCATCTGGATCAAGAGGAACTTTCTAACTTGCTCCGACCGACAGATTTTTATGCGACTCCTTTGGTCGATGTCCGAGCTTTTATCGTTCAGCAGGGCAAGATTTGTCTAGTACGAGGACAGCAAGAGGGGACATGGGCTCTGCCAGGTGGTTTCTGCGAAGTTGGTTTTTCCCCAAAAGAGAATGTACTAAAAGAAATTCAGGAAGAAACGGGATTTCAAGCTAGCGTAGTACGCTTGCTGGCTGTCTTTGATAGCAATAAATTTCAGCCACAAAGTAAGCAGTATGTCAAGCTCATTTTTGAATGCCAGCTGGAAGAGGGAGATTTTCAGCCCAATTTAGAAATCTCAGAACTGAATTTCTTTGACCCGCAGAATTTGCCTCTTTTATCTGAGAAAAGGATAACAAAAGAGCAGATGCAGCTTCTCTGGGAAATCTATCAGGGCAAACGAGAACAATACTTAGATTAGATTAGAACAGTATGCAATATCTAGCCTTGCTGCGCGGTGTCATGCCGACGGGGCTAAATAGGATACCCAAGATGAGTGAATTGGTAGAGATTTTGGAAGCTTCTGGTCTGCGCAGTGTTTCAACCTATATCCAGTCGGGTAATATCCTTTGCGAAATAGATTTATCCGCTGAGGCTTTAGCCAATCAGATTCACCAAAGTATTCTTCAGCAAATTGGAGCCAACCTGTCGGTTGTTATTAAGAAGAAAGCTGATTTAGATTAGAATTGGTGATTGCTGAAAATCCATTTCCAGCAGACTATGATCTTTCTAGGATCCATCTGACCTTTACCAATCATGAGCTCGACAGGCAGAAATTGGCAAAGATTCAAAGTCTAGCATTTGAGGGTGAGATATTTGAGAGGGGCTCAAGTTGCCTTCATATATATTTACCACGAGATGCTGCGAAAAAGAAGCTAAATAATAATTTTTTAGAAAAGAAATTAGGAATCGTTGCTATGACCAGAAAGCTTAGTGTCGTTAAAAATTTATTTATTAGGATGAAAGATTGACAAATGAATTTACTAGATTTTTTTACTAGTCACAAAACAGAACCGCCTATGATGACGCCGTTCGCCTATATTCTGATGATGGTCGGATTGGTGTCTGTCATCTATCTAGCGATCCGTTTTTTTGAGCGAAAGAAAATGCAGACTTTTTTCAGAATCGCTCAAATTGTGCAATTGGTATTTTTATACGGCTGGTATTTGGCCATTCAGGAGCCTCTATCTGAGAGTCTTCCCCTGTACCATTGCCGTATTGCCATGTTTGCCGTTTTGCTTTTACCAGATAAAGTCCCTTACAAGCAATATTTTGCTTTGCTGGGAGTATTTGGTCCGATCTGCGCGATTGTTTATCCGATTTTGGACCCCTATCCATTTCCGCATGTCACCCTCTTTTCATTTTTCATCGGGCATTTTGCACTTTTGGGCAATTCGATTATTTACCTGATGAAGAACTATGATAGTCTGAGGCTGTCCTATCGTCGCATTGTGGAAATTACTTTTGGCTTAAATTTCTTGATTTTAATTGCAAATATCGCAACCGGCGGGGACTACGGCTTCTTAAAGAATCCTCCTTTGGTGGGAGATCACGGTATGCTTGGTAATTATCTTAATGTATCTTTGGTTTTAGCGACTGCCTTGCTCCTATTTTCCTATTTCTTTAAAGGAATAAGAGAAAAGCAAGCAGAAAGACTGACTCAATAAGAACCTGTATTCATAGTTTTGCCAAATCCAGATTGATCTCACTCCTAATCTGGGAAAAATCTTTACGATGCCGGAGTTAATGAACATGACTGAAGATATGTACTAAAAAGATAAAGCTTCTTGACGCAGTCGTTTTTGTGGGGACCCTTCAAAGCTTGAATGTCTTGCAAAGGAAACTGTTAGCTGAATAAAACAGGTTTTAGAACTAGAAAGGAAACCAGATGCATCATTTTTTGACTACCAACCAAACTGAGCCGCCCTTGATTTCCGCTTTGGCCTACTCTTTGATGATGGCGCTGCTTTTGCTGTCTATCTATGCGACGATAAAGTACCACAAGAACCCGACTTTTATCAAAAGTATGAAAATCCTTCAGCTGTTTCAGCTGGCAATTCTTTATAGCTGGTATGTAGGTTTTCAGCTTCCCTTGGCAAATAGTTTGCCCTTGTACCACTGCCGTTTGGCCATGTTTGCAGTGGTCTTTCTGCCAGACAAATGGCGTAGCAAGCAGTATTTTGCTCTTTTAGGAGCCAGCGGAGCGCTCTTTGCCTTGGGCTATCCTGTCTTTGACCCTTATGATTTTCCCCACATTACCAGTTTCTCTTTCTTGATTGGTCACTATGCCCTTTTGGTTAACTCTCTGCTGTACTTGATGAATCACTATGACAAGACCCAGCTCAAGAAATATATGATTGTCCTCTACACTTTTGGGCTCAATGCCTTCCTTGTTGGCGTCAACCAAATAACGGGGGGCAATTATGGTTTACTCACTCGACCTCCCTTTATCAGTGAGTACAGCCTTTTAGTAAAATATCTAGCTGTGTCAATTATTTTGTCAGCCGCCCTGATACTCTTTGATGCATTATTTAAAAAACGGTGGAAAAAACAGTTAGAACTCATCTAAAATCGAATGATTTCAAATTTGTAGCTCCTGTCAAGTTCATTTGGCAGGATTTTTCCTTTATTTTGCCCAATGTCAAAAAAATTTGCTAGATTTTAGGCAAGAAAAGAGTAAAATGAAGGTAGAAAGATGGGAGAAGGGTAATGGAAATTGGCAAAAAATTAAAAAAAGCGCGGCAGATGTCTGGCATGACACAGGAAAGTGTCGCAGAAGAACTAAATGTTTCAAGACAAACTATCTCAAATTGGGAAACTGAAAAATTTTATCCGGATATTTTATATGTCTTACAACTAAGCGATTTGTATCAGGTTAGCTTGGACGAATTGTTGAAAGGAGATGAGAGCATGATTCAGCACTTGGAAGATTCGACCAATACTGTCAAGAGTAATCGAAAGATTTTACTGGCCTTTTTATGTAATATTTGTCTATTATTTCTGTTTTTTATTTTTATTATGCCCATCTCTAACAGTTATCTGCTGACCTTGTTGGCAGTAGCGCTAGTCATCAGCACGACTGGCTATATCTTGGTGCAGATTATTCGAAAAATATAGGAGGTTTTATCATGACTTGGTATGTATGGACCTTGATTGGATTGCTCGTAGTGACAAATGCCTTGTTTGTCTATCAATTGTTTAAGCTGATTGAATTAGACGCTTCCGTTCGTGGGATGAAACACCCAAAATTCTGGGCTTTCTTAACTGCTGGCGGACAAAGAGGAGAAGGCTTGATCCTCTATCTCTTAAAACGGAACAAGGCTATTTTTCCCATGACAGCTGAAGAAAAAGAAGAACTGGAAACTAGGAAATACCGCCTGCTCTATTTACTGGGTTTAATCTTAATCTTTGTAGTTTTCCTCTTTAGCAGTGTCATTGTCAGATTTTGAAGGGAAGCTCATTGACAGAAAAAACAGGATCGCCCTTTCAGGCGCTTCTATTTTTGAGATTAGTGACAATGGTGTTCTGATAACCTTGAGAAATTAGTTGAGTTTGAGTAGAAAAATAGAGCTTTTAGAGTACAGGCTATTTTAGAAGAGTATTTTTTGCAAATTTATGGGTTAGATTTGCAAAAAATACTACAGATTCCTGTTTTGCAGAAGTTCTGGCGGTTTCCTGCTGTGGGCAATGAATATTATTTTTGCATTCTAAACCGATATTTGGTATAATAGGTTACTGTCTTGGGGTCGTTACGGATTCGACAGGCATTATGAGGCATGTTTTGCGACTCATCTAGCGGATGTAAAACGCCAGTTAAATATAACTGCAAAAAATAACAATTCTTACGCTTTAGCTGCCTAAAAACCAGCCAGCGTAACCTGATTCGGATTGCTTGTGTCTGATGACCGGTCTTATTATGAGCAAGCTACGGTAAGATTAAGTCTAGGGATTTTACAAGAGATTGATAGACTCGCTTAGCTTGGGCTTGAGCCATGTGTCAAAGCTAAGTTAAATGAAGACATGGCCTATGGTCGTAGACAAATGTGTTGGCAGGTGTTTGGACGTGGGTTCGACTCCCACCGGCTCCATTGGGATATGTAAAAGAGGTTTTGATATATGAGCTTTTTTGAAAAAATTTTTGGTAAAAACCAAGAAAACCAGCTACAAACTGAGGAAGCTCCCGTTGTTTTAGAGGAAGTTCCAAATGAATGGGGCTCTTTTTCAACTCTTATCGATGACCAAGTAGCTAGTATCCGTTTGAATCTTGCCTTGGCTCAAGTAGCTCCCTATGCTCAGTATTCTTATGCCATGCGTTTGAAAATCGCCTTGCTGGATGTGGAATCTGAAACAAAATTTCCGACAAATGATGAATTTCTGAAGCTAAATACAATTGAAGATGAGCTGTCAGAGGCCTTATTTAACATTTCTGGAATCTATGTAGGAACTGTTATTACGGATGGACACATTGAATATTACTATTATTTAAGAGATAAGCAGAGCCATGTTGCTGCTATTTCTCGTGTGATGAAGGAGTTTCCTGATTATCAATATAGTTCGGCAACCTTGGTAGATCCTGAGTGGAATCAATATTTTGAATTTCTTTATCCAAATGAATATGAATATCAGACAATTCTGAATCAGCGCATCTGGTATGAATTAGAAAAAAGTGGCGATCATCATGATCAAATCCGTGAAATAAACCATTGGATTTGTTGCACATCTGAGGAGACGCAGGCAGAATTGATGCTAGAAGTTGAAAAGCTAGCCTATACTCTTGTTTCAACAGATAAATTACAGGATTCTACAAGACCCTATCGGATTCAGATTTCTCGTTTGGATGATACTGAGTTATCCCATCTCAATCAAAACGTTTGGGAATTAGTAGAAATTTCAAAAAAATATGGTGGAAAGTATAGCGGCTGGAGCTGTAATGTGGTATAATGGATAAAGTTTTGGGAAAGCTCGTCTTTCTCTTTTGTGGAAGATTACTCAAGAGGCTTAAGAGGCTGTGTTGGAAACGCAGTAGGCGTGTAAAAGCGTGCGTGGGTTCGAATCCCATGTCTTCCGTTTGATTTCAAGAAACGCCGTAGGGCGTTTTTTTGATAGAAGGGCAACGGAAGATTGTCCATTTGAGGATTTGAGTCAAAGATTTACAGGCCAGTAAAATGTTTTGCTAGTAGAGATTGGCTCCTTTAGCTGATGAGTTTGAATTTAATATGTCTCAAACTGTTCCTTTTGCAGAGCTAAGAACAGCGTTCGCAGGGACTTTTAGCTCAGTCAGGGGACAAGTCTGAAGCCAAACATCTTGCTTTAATGCGGAAAACAGAGCGCAAGTGGATGCTTTTGCAGGCTGGACTGTCAGCAGGTACATAAGACAAGGGGGGGCAGGCATTCCTGAGCACTAGCATCAGCCATATTACGCAGCCTTTATCCTAGATCCGAATGGAAATGATGTAGAGGTAAGTTTGTCACGCTAAAGAGTGGATGGATTCGTTTCCATCTTTTTTATTTAGGAAAAACCTTGAAATATTTCTGAAAAGGAGTAAACTGTACATAGAAAGTTTTGGAGGTTCTGCATGAAGTTATATGTTCAGTTGATGATTATTTTCTCGATTTCCATCATTGGAGAGGGGATATCAAGTTTCTTCCATCTTCCTATTCCTGGCAGTATTATCGGACTGATTTTGCTTTTTCTTGCTCTGCAGTTTAAGTTGTTGCGGCTCCGCCATGTCAGTATGGTTGGCAACTTTCTGTTAGCCAATATGACCATTCTTTTTCTACCTCCGGCTGTAGGGATTATGGATAAGTTTCATGTGATTGCCCCTTATCTGCTGCCGATTATCTTGATTATTCTCGGAGCTATTGTCTTAAATGTGGCCGTCATTGCCCTCGTCGTACAATTTATCAAGCATCGTTTTGAAGGTGATTATGAGGAAGGAGGGATGGATCATGTCTAGTTTATGGAGTAACCCGTTATTTGGATTGGCCCTGTCCATTTTTGCCTACCTCATTGGGATGTTGATTTTTCGTAGATTTCCTCATCCTTTGACAACACCTCTCCTTTTAGCAGCGATTTTGGTTATCGCTTTCTTGAAATTAACAGGTATTTCCTATAAGGACTATTATGTCGGCGGAGCTTATTTAAACAACTTAATTGTCCCGTCAACGGTTGCTTTGGGGATTCCGCTTTATAAGACCTTCCACCTGATGAAGCACCACGCTCGCAGTATCCTGCTAGGTACCTTTGTGGCTGTAGTGGTCAATACGACTTTTACGGCTCTGCTTGCGAAATTCTTTGGGATGGACTTCTTTTTAGCAATTTCTCTATTTCCAAAATCTGTCACGACAGCGATGGCAGTAGGCATTACTGATAAAATGCAGGGCTTGACAACTGTCACCTTGGTGGTGGTTGTGGCGACAGGTATTTTGACAAGTGTCATGGGGCCGACTATTCTGAAACTGCTAAAAATTAAGGATCCGGTAGCGGTTGGTCTCGCCTTGGGTGGTACGGGTCACGCAGTTGGTACTGGAACAGCCTTTAAATATGGACAGGTTGCAGGAGCTATGGCCGGCCTTGCAATCGGAGTGACAGGAATTATGTATGTGATTGTCAGTCCAATCGTCGCAGCCATCATTTTAAAATAAGAAAAAAACATGGAGCAGTCTTTCTTGTGAAATCTTGCTTCATGTTTTTCATTTTATCTTAGTTCATGGCTGCTAGTAGGGCATCTGCTTGGGCAGACAGCTCATCAAGCTTGTCTTCTGCGATAGTCAGTTGACCAGTTCCCCAAGCTTCTGGATTGATACCGACACCAGTAAATTGGTCAACTACATTCATGCGAATAAATGGAAGGAGGCTGCGGTAGTGTTTGAAGACTTCATCAGGTGAAGTGCCATTAGCAACGGATGAAACGGTCACAAGCTTGGCATTGAGGGCAGAAGGGCCGGTTGGGTCTGACAAATCAAGAGCGCGTGAAGTCCAGTCTAGCAAGTTTTTCACTACGCCAGGGATAGCCCAGTTGTAGACAGGTGAGAAGATCCAGATAGCATCAGCTGCAAGGATTTCTTCACGAACCTTGGCAACAGCAGCTGGAGCTGGACTTTCGAGATCTTGGTTAAAGAATGGCACATCCTTGTAATCAAGATAAGACACCTCAGCTTTGCCAGTCAGAGCTTTTTCCGCTTGTGCTGCCAACTGATGATTGAATGAACCTTGACGAAGTGAGCCGATAATAAATAATACTTTAGACATAGATGAGTCTCCTTGTAAATGATTGAAATCAAGAGGATGAACTCTTGTTACAATCTATGTTACAACAAATATCACTAATTAGCAATAATTTAGCTCAGTTTTTTGAAAGTTTTCAAAATCCGCACTAAATCTTCTTTGTCGTTTTGGGAGAGGAGGGCAGTCATGTGGCGGATGTTGGCGATGTGCTCTGGCAGGACCTTCTCGATTTTCTTCTGGCCCTGTTCGCTTAGTTGGATGAGAAAGGAGCGGCGGTCATTGGGGTCGCAGCTGCGGCTAATCCAGCCATCTCTTTCCATGTTTTTGATGACGACCGTCATATTGCCCGAAGTAGTCAGCATGTGGTCAATTAGATCCTGAATCCGCAATTTTCCTTTGCTATATAAGGTTTCCAAAACAGAAAATTGGGTCGGAGTCAAGTTGTGTTTTTTAAAAATTTGAGCTTCGAGATTACGGATGGTTCGCTCAGCCTTATGGAGGACAATGATTGTTTTAAGGTCAAGTAGAGTTTCTTGATCTAGGTTTTCAGTTTGTTTCATAGGCTCATTTTATCAATAAGGAGTAATAAATGCAAATGTGATAAAAGTCCTAGAAAAATCAGGCTATTTGTAGTATAATGATTCAGTGAAACATAAAATTAAAGAAAAGGCTGAATTTCCTATTCGGCAGTATGCTATCGGGCTTTTTCTTGTCCTAACGGCGCTTGTTTTTTCATTTTTTACAGTTTTGCATCTTGCTATGGAACCGCGGCGGTCTGCGATGGAGGGATCTATAAAAGTCGCTAAGGAATATGCGGACTTGGAAACGCTAACTAGTTTTTCTATTTACAATGGCAAAGAGTCCTACTATAGCTTGATTGGAAAAAATAGTAAAAAAGTGGAAGAAGCCGTTCTGATTTCCCAAAATTCTAACAAAATTTATGTGTATCAATTGCAAGATGGGATGAGTCAGGCGGAGGCGGAGCAGCTGGCCAAGGATAATGGAGCGATCACTATTGATAAGATCACTTTTGGTTATTTAGACGGACAGCCTGTTTGGGAAATTAAGTCTGGAACCAGCTATTACAATATCGGATTTGAGAGCAAAAGCTTGCTCAGCAAGGAGGGACTATGAAACTATCCAATCGTGTTTTAAATATGGAAGAAAGTGTGACATTGGCAGCAGCCGCACGGGCTAAAGCTTTAAAGGCTGAAGGCAGGGACATCCTTTCTTTGACCTTGGGAGAGCCAGATTTTCCGACGCCTAAGAATATCCAGCAAGCAGCGATTGCAGCGATTGAAGATGGTAGAGCGAGTTTTTATACGGTCGCAAGCGGTCTTCCTGAGCTGAAAGCAGCAATTGTAAAGTATTTTGCCAAATACTATGGCTATGAGATTCAGCCAAATCAAGTGACAGTGGCAACGGGCGCTAAATTCTCCCTCTACACTTTCTTTATGAGTGTGATTGATCCAGGTGATGAAGTCATCATTCCAACGCCCTATTGGGTCAGCTATGCCGATCAGATTTTGATGGCTGAAGGACAGCCTGTTTTTGCTCAAGCGACAGAGGAAACTAACTTTAAGGTGACGGTGTCACAGCTGGAAGCAGTCCGTACTGATAAGACTAAGGTCTTAGTTCTTAACACGCCCTCCAATCCGACTGGTATGATTTATACAGCTGAGGAGCTGATAGCTATTGGAAATTGGGCTGTAGCGCATGATATTCTGATCTTGGCAGACGATATTTATGGCCGCTTGGTCTATAATGGCAATAAATTTACGCCGATTTCTAGTCTGTCAGAGGAGATCCGCAAGCAAACAGTCGTTATCAACGGTGTTTCTAAAAGCTACTCTATGACGGGTTGGCGGATTGGTTATGCTGTTGGTGAGCCGGAGATTATTTCAGCGATGAGCAAGGTTGCAGGGCAAACAACATCTAATCCGACAGCTGTGGCTCAATATGCGGCTATTGAGGCTTTGACAGGTAGTCAGGATACGGTTGAAAATATGAGACTGGCCTTTGAAGAACGCCTGAATACCATTTACCCCTTGCTGGCTCAAGTGCCTGGCTTTGAAGTAGTTAAGCCTCAGGGAGCCTTCTATCTTTTCCCAAATGTTAAAAAAGCGATGGAAATGAAAGGCTATACCGATGTGACAGCTTTTACCACAGCGATTTTAGAAGAAGTAGGTGTGGCTCTAGTGACAGGGGCTGGTTTTGGTGCTCCAGAAAATGTCCGTCTTAGCTATGCGACTGACATGGATACCCTAAAAGAAGCGGTTCGCCGCCTTAAGGCCTTCATGGAGGGGTAAAAAATGATCGATCATTTTACCCTTAAGGTAAAGAATTTAGAAGTTTCTAAAGCTTTCTATCAAGCCACTTTAACTCCTTTAAATTATCACCTTCAATTTGATACGGGGCAGGTCGTTAGTTTCACAGAACCGCGAGATGCGGATCCAGGTGGTGATTTTTGGCTAAATGTTGGTCAACAAGAGCCGATGCATTTTGCCTTTAGTGCTCAAACTTGTCAAGAAGTAGATGCTTTCTATCAAGCAGCTTTGGCTGCTGGAGGAAAGGATAATGGTGCACCTGGCGAACGTAAAAATTACCATGTGGGATACTATGCGGCCTTTGTGATAGACCCAGACGGGAACAACATTGAGGCTGTTTATCATAAAAAATAAAATAGAAAAGAGAGAATACGTGTCGAAAAAGTATGTAACGATTATTGATGTAAAAAATCATGTTGGTGAAGAAGTAACGATAGGTGCTTGGGTAGCCAACAAGTCAGGAAAAGGGAAAATTGCTTTCTTGCAGTTGCGCGATGGTTCTGCCTTTTTCCAAGGTGTAGCCTTCAAGCCTAACTTCATTGAAAAATTTGGCGAAGAAGAAGGATTGGCGAAGTTTGATACGATTAAAAAGCTTAGCCAAGAAACTTCTGTCTATGTGACAGGGATTGTCAAGGAAGACGAGCGCTCAAAATTTGGCTACGAGCTGGACATTACAGACATCGAAATCATCGGTGAGTCAAATGCCTATCCAATCACGCCAAAAGAACATGGAACGGACTTCCTCATGGACAACCGTCACTTGTGGCTTCGTTCTCGTAAGCAAGTGGCAATGATGCAAATCCGCAATGCCATTATCTACGCTACTTATGAATTCTTTGACAAGAATGGCTTTATGAAGTTTGACAGCCCAATCTTGTCAGGAAATGCAGCAGAAGACTCAACTGAGCTCTTTGAAACAGACTACTTCGGAACTCCAGCATACTTGAGTCAGTCAGGTCAGCTGTATCTGGAAGCAGGTGCCATGGCTCTTGGTCGTGTCTTTGACTTTGGTCCTGTATTTCGTGCTGAAAAATCAAAAACCCGTCGTCATTTGACTGAGTTCTGGATGATGGATGCAGAGTATTCATACTTGACGCATGATGAGTCACTTGACTTGCAAGAAGCTTATGTTAAAGCCTTGATCCAAGGTGTTCTTGACCGTGCTCCTCAAGCTTTGGAAACCTTGGAACGTGATGTAGAACTTTTGAAACGCTATATTGCTGAGCCTTTCAAGCGTGTTAGCTATGATGAAGCGATTGACCTCTTGCAAGCCCATGAAAATGATGAGGATGCGGACTATGAGCATCTGGAACATGGTGATGACTTCGGTTCACCGCATGAAACATGGATTTCAAACCACTTTGGAGTACCAACCTTTGTCGTGAACTACCCAGCAGCCATCAAGGCTTTCTACATGAAGCCAGTTCCTGGAAATCCAGACCGTGTCCTTTGTGCGGATCTACTGGCACCAGAAGGCTATGGCGAAATCATCGGTGGTTCTATGCGTGAGGAAGACTACGATGCTCTTGTTGCTAAAATGAATGACCTTGGTATGGATACGACAGAATATGAATTCTACTTGGATCTTCGTAAGTATGGAACAGTTCCGCACGGCGGCTTCGGTATCGGTATCGAGCGTATGGTAACTTTTGTAGCAGGAACCAAGCATATCCGTGAAGCCATCCCATTCCCACGTATGCTGCACCGTATTAAACCATAAAATGAATCAAACGCCCATGTGGCGTTTTTTCAAAGCACTAGAAAGAGGAGGTGGAGGTCATGTAAAGAGCAGATTAACAAGTGACAAAGGATAGAAATTAGAAAACACTTGTTAAAGGAGAAAATATGTTTAAAAGAAGTTATCGGAAAAATATCAGCCTGATGGCCGGAGTAGAATTTTTTGCCTTTCTAGGCATTACTAGTTTTTGGATTTTATTTCTCAGTCAAAACGGCATGTCCCTTTGGCAGATTGGGCTTTTGGAAAGTATTTTTCATGCGACTAGCGTTATTTGTGAAATTCCTTCTGGGATGTTGGCGGATCGCTTTTCCTACAAGACCAATCTTTATCTGAGCCGGATAGCTGGGATTGTGTCTTCTGTTCTCATGTTGGCGGGGCAGGGGAACTTTTGGGTTTATGCACTGGCTATGGTGATTAGTGCTTGGTCCTATAATTTTGATTCGGGGACAAGTGCCGCCATGGTTTATGATTCTTCTGTAGAGGCTGGACTCAAAGAACGTTACTTATCCATCTCCAGTTTTATGTCTGGAGTGGCTGAAGCGACCCGGTCTTTGGGAACGGTCTGGGCTGGATTTTTTGTCCATGGACAATTGCATCTGACCTACTATATCATGATTGGCACCTCTATCATCGTTCTTTTCTTGACTTGGATGTTGAAGGAGCCAAGTGTCAAAGCAGAGAAAGCAGAACGTCTGACCATGAAAAAGATTATCTGGGCTGTCAAAGAGGAGTTGCAGAGAAATCCCAGCCTTTTTATCTGGATGATTCTGTCACAAATCATCGGAACACTGATGTGCATGTTTTATTTTTATTATCAAAATCAGCTGCCTGATTTGAAAGGTTGGCAGATCTCGGCAGTTATGCTGCTTGGCAGTGTCTTGAATATCTTGGCAGTCTATCTGGCCAGCAAAGTTGGAAAGAAGTATTCTGCCTTGAAACTCTTTCCCTTATTGGTACTTCTGACTGGAGTGACTTACCTGCTGTCCTACTTTAGCACGCCAATCATCTATATCTTGATTTATCTAATCAGCAACGCCTTGTATGCTCTTTTTCAGCCGATTTTTGACAATGATTTACAAAAACAGCTGCCAAGTGAAGTGCGGGCGACCATGCTGAGTGTCTACTCTATGATGTTCAGCCTGAGTATGATTGTCATTTTCCCTGTGACAGGCTGGTTGATTGATTACTTTGGCTTTGACTGGACTTTTATAGTTTTAGGCGGCTTCTTATTAGCAACGACACCATTTTTGCATATAGGTCTAAAGAAAATAAGCCAAAACTTGCAAGAAGTCTAATATCAATGTTCTCTTTCTGCTGATCAGAAGGAGAATATTTTTTACCCTTTGAGAATTATGGTAAAATAAATACAGTTTAATGGAGAAGTAGGCAGTATGAAAGATTTATTGAAATATTTCAAGGGCTATATCAGGGAGTCTTTGCTGGGACCCTTGTTCAAGCTTTTGGAAGCCAGTTTTGAACTCTTGGTCCCGCTTTTGATTGCGGGGATTGTGGATGAGACTATTCCACGAAAGGACAGTTCCCATCTCTACTGGATGGTTTTTCTTTTGATGGGCTTGGCTGCGCTGGGTGTGGTGGTAGCAGTGGTGGCCCAGTATTATTCGTCAAAGGCAGCTGTGGGCTTTACTCGTCAGATGACAGGTGACCTCTATCAAAAGATTCTGCGCTTGCCCAAGGCCAGTCGGGATGAGCTGATGACCTCAAGCTTGGTGACTCGGCTGACCAGCGACACCTATCAGATCCAGACGGGCATCAATCAATTTCTTCGTCTCTTTCTGCGGGCGCCTATCATCGTTTTTGGCTCCATCATTATGGCCTTTACTATCAGTCCGGCCATTACCTTGTGGTTCTTGCTCATGGTGGCCATTTTAACGGCTATTATCGTCTTCATGTCTCGTCTGATGAATCCACTCTATGCTAAGATTCGTCAACTGACAGACCAATTGGTCAATTTGACGCGTGAGCAGCTACAGGGCATGCGGGTTATACGAGCTTTTGGTCAGACCCAGCGCGAGGTTCAGACCTTTCGCAATCGCAATGAGCTCTATAAAACCTGGCAAATTAGGACGGGAGCTCTTGCTAGTCTGATTAGCCCTCTGACCTTTCTTACGGTCAATGGTACCCTGATTGCTGTGATTTGGCAGGGGAATGCTTTTATCGGCAAGGGATTGTTGACCCAGGGGATGCTAGTGGCCTTGGTCAATTATTTATTGCAAATTTTGGTGGAATTGCTCAAGCTGGCGATGCTGGTCAACTCGCTCAATCAAAGCTATATCAGTGCTGGCCGCATTAGTCAGGTCTTCGAGCAAGCAGAAGAAGATGTCCTGCAGGAATTAGTGCAGGAAATAGCTCTGCTAGATCAAGCTATTAAAGTCCAGCAGCTCAGCTTTTCTTATCCAAATGCAGCTAGTCCAGCCCTGACAGGTCTGACTTTTGATTTGAAAAAAGGCCAGACTTTAGGTGTTATTGGCGGAACAGGTTCAGGGAAGTCTACCCTGGTTCAGCTGCTGGCTCATCTCTATCCAGTTGCTGCTGGTCAGTTGAGCATCTTTTCCCAAGGACGCAGTCCTAAAAATTTGAGCGAATGGCGGTCTTGGATTAGTCTGGTGCCTCAGAAGGCGGAGCTTTTTCAAGGAACTGTTCGCTCCAATCTGACTTTAGGACTGTCAACCAAGCCAACAGACGCAGACTTGTGGCAGGCTTTAGAGATTGCTCAAGCGGCGGACTTTGTATCTCAGAAGGAAGGTGGCTTGGATGCGACTGTAGAGGCCTTTGGCCGGAATTTTTCTGGCGGTCAGCGTCAGCGTTTAACCATTGCTAGAGCTGTCTTGCGGAAATCCCCTTTCTTGGTTTTAGATGATGCGACCTCAGCTCTGGACTATCTGACAGAGGCTCGACTCTTGCAGGCTATTAAGAATGAATTGACTGAGACCAGCCTAGTCTTGATTTCCCAGCGGACCAATAGCTTGCGCTCAGCGGATCAAATTTTAGTCCTAGATAAGGGAGAACAGGTGGCTCTTGGTCGCCATGAGGAACTCTTAGTCAGCTCCGCCATTTACCGAGAAATTCATCACTCACAGCATAGTCAAGGAGAGGAGGGAAAGCATGAAGCATAAGACATCACCTAGCAGCTTGAGGCGTTTGACTCGAGATTTGCTGCAGGCGCGCTGGCTCTTTCTTCTAGCTAGTCTGGGAACGGTGGCTCAAGTGGCTCTAACTGTTCTTCTTCCAGTTTTAATCGGGAATGCGGTTGATAGCGTTCTTCTTCCTCAAGCGGAGCAGCATTTGATGCCGATTTTGGGGCAGATGCTGTTGGTCATCTTAGTCAATACGCTGATTCAATGGCTCAATCCCTTGCTCTATAATCAGCTGGTCTATCGCTATAGCCAGCAGCTTCGTCAAGGCGTTATCAAGAAAATACACTATCTGCCTTTGGCCTATCTAGATCGGCAGGGAACTGGCGACTTGGTTAGTCGGGTGACGACAGATTTGGAGCAGCTCAGCAATGGCCTACTTATGGTTTTCAATCAATTTTTTGTGGGTTTGCTGACAATTTTAGTGACGATCATTAGCATGGCTCGGTTGGACTTTTTCCTCTTGCTTTTGGTCCTGCTTTTGACGCCCCTTTCTCTTTTCTTAGCGCGCTTTATAGCCAAAAAGAGTTTTAACTTTTTCCAACGTCAGACACAGGCGAGAGGAGCACAGACTCAGCTGATTGAGGAAAGTCTGACCCAGGAAAGTCTGATACAGGTCTTTAATGCCCAAGAGCAGTTTGATACAGCTTTTACTCGCAGTAATCAAACCTATGCGGACTATTCTCAGGCGGCTATTTTCTATTCTTCGACGGTTAATCCTTCGACTCGTTTTATCAATGCCCTGATCTATGCTTTGATTGTAGGCTTTGGGGCTGTCCGAATCATTCAGGGAACAGGCTTTACGGTTGGTCAGCTGGTAACTTTTCTCAACTACGTCAACCAGTACACCAAGCCTTTCAATGATATATCGTCAGTCATGTCGGAATTGCAGAGCGCTTTAGCTTGTGCGGAGCGAATTTACAGCGTTTTGGACCAAGAAGAAATAGCAGAGTCAGGTCAAGAGATTCTTCATACTGAAGATGTAAAAGGACAGATTAGCTTTGAGCATGTGGCTTTTGGCTATGAGTCTGGCAAAGAGTTGATTCAGGATTTGAATATAAGGATTCCAGCAGCTAGCAAGGTCGCCATTGTCGGGCCAACTGGTGCTGGCAAGTCAACCCTGATTAATCTCCTCATGCGTTTTTACAATGTTGATAGTGGTCTTATTTCGCTAGACGGTACTCCCATAACGCATTACACTAGAGCCTCTTATCGTCAGCAGTTTGGCATGGTACTGCAGGAGACTTGGCTTAAGACGGCGACTATTCATGACAACATAGCTTTTGGCCGGCCAGATGCCAGCCGAGAAGAGGTCATTGCAGCTGCCAAGGCGGCCAATGCTCATTTCTTTATCCAGCAACTGTCTCAGGGGTATGACACCTACCTGGCGGATGCAGGGGACTCCTTGTCTCAAGGTCAGCGGCAGCTTTTGACCATTGCGCGTGTCTTCCTTGCTGTTCCTAAAATTCTAATCTTGGATGAGGCGACATCCTCCATCGATACCCGGACAGAAGTGTTGATTCAGGAGGCTTTCAGCAAGCTCATGGTGGGGCGTACTAGTTTTATCATCGCCCACCGCCTGTCCACTATTCAAAATGCTGACATCATCCTCGTTATGGTAGATGGCAATATCGTCGAACATGGTAATCATCAGGAGCTCATGGCAGCCAGAGGTGTTTATTACCAAATGCAGACGGCGCAAAGTACGATTGATAGTTGATTTTGAAAAATTCAATCAACCTTTTCAGATGAGGACTGTAAATATCTTTCAGATAGCTGATCTTTGTAAGATTTTTAAAGGCTATAAGATAATTTCTTTGTATAGGAAAGTAAGACAAATCATTAATAAGAATTGGAGAGTCAAAAGAGGCTGGGACAAAAGTCCTAGCCTCTCAATTGTCTTTGGATTGTCGAGCAAGACGCAGTGGTTGAGTGGGCTCTACTACGCTGATTTCATCAGCTTTTACAGCCCTACTCAACTGTGCGGAGGTGGGACG
>NZ_JBZYCU010000034.1:0-17679 GCF_058933875.1 Streptococcus sp. STC1396
GACGCAGTGGTTGAGTGGGCTCTACTACGCTGATTTCATCAGCTTTTACAGCCCTACTCAACTGTGCGGAGGTGGGACGACGAAATCGAATTCTAACGAATTACCGATTTCTGTCCCACTCTCTTTTCTGAAGAGGAAGGTTGGGTTTTGATTTTATCTTATGTGGGAAAGGTTGTTTTCTTCATTCAAATGATAAAATTGTTTTAAAAGTTTATTGTTAGGCAGCGTTTTACCTATGTATTAAAGTATAGATGGGAGAAGTAAGAATAAATGGAATAATGAGGTAAGAAAACTAAGGAACATCCCGTTTCGGCAGAAAAATTTCTTTATGGTATAATGGTACTATCATTACGAGGAGGTGGGCTATGACTAAAACCGGCAATGTATTTACCCGATACTTCCAGCAGTTTGATTGGTCCGGTATTTTAGATGAAATATTCTCGAAGTTAGTTTCTTTAGTATTTTTAATTTTACTTTTTTATATTGCAAAGAAATCACTTCATCTTTTGGTAGCTAAGATTATTGCGCCATCTTTGAAATTATCTCGGCAGGATGAGGCTCGACAAAAGACTATTACACGCCTGATTGAGAATCTGCTGAATTATGCGCTTTATTTTCTTTTGTTTTATTGGATTTTATCGATTTTGGGTATGCCAGTCTCGAGTCTTTTAGCTGGGGCAGGAATTGCCGGCGTAGCGATTGGGATGGGGGCCCAAGGCTTTCTGTCTGATCTGGTCAATGGCTTCTTTATTCTGCTAGAGCGACAGTTGGATGTGGGAGACAATGTCCGCTTGACCAACGGTGCGATCAAGATTGCCGGAACAGTCGTCAGCGTTGGGATTCGGACCACGCAGGTTCGCGATGCGGACGGTACACTTCACTTTGTGCCCAACCGAAATATCACCGTTGTCAGCAATCTTTCTCGTGGCGATATGCGGGTTCTAATTGATATTCCCATCTATGCAGAGACTGATTTAGATGAGATTTACCGGATTATTGCGGATGTGAATGCGGAAGCTGTTCCAGAGCATCCAGAAATTCTGAAAGAACCTGATATTCTAGGCCCGCAGATGGCTGCGAGTGGCCAGTTTTATTTTCGGGTCAGCCTAGTGGTGGAAGGCGGCATGCAGACAAATATTTACCACATTTTTTACAGACTTTATCATGAGGCACTGTTAAAAGAAGGAGTGGCTCTGCCGACATTGGCTCCAGTTACAGGAAGTGGTTCAAAAGTTTAGGAGAGAAGAGTGATGAATGAAAATGAAAAACAAGGGATTATAGTGGATGGAAAGGGCTTGATTTACCAGTTAAAGAAGCCGCTTCATAAACAGGCTCTGTTCTGGACGACCTTGATATTGGGAATCGTGCTTTTCCTCATGACCATATTTTGTGCGGTCTTGTTCCTTATAACGCTAGGGCTAACTGTTGAAAACGAAGAATTACGAGCAAAACAGAGCCATGATTATAGCTACTCGGCTGAATATAAGTCTTATCGATTGGGAGAGGCGGTTGAATTTCCTGAAGGACTCAAGATTACAGTAAACTCTGTCCGCTTGGATAAGGATCGCACTTTGGGTGATGAATCAACAGGAAGTGCTGTTGTCGCCTCAGTGACGGTAGAAAACACGTCTAGCCGACAAATCCTGCTTAGTCCGTATTCATTTAGCTTATATGATCAGGATGATGAGGTTTATATTCTAGACGGCTCCACTTTTGATAACACACAAATCGGCACCAATCTAAGCGCAGGAAAAACCATCACATTTGATTTAATATTTGACGGAGAAGATGGCGATGCAGGTCCTTATTCACTCGTATATGAGAATGTGAAATGGTCAAAAGAAAAGTCAAGTCAAGCAGTGTGAAGTGATTTTAAGATAGTTTAATTAAGAGGCATCGTGGCATTTCAGAATAGTCACGATGCTTTTTTGTAAACATGACATCTCATGGAAAGTATTGTATAATAGGTGGAGGAAATGGAGCGACCATGCAGAATAATAGACTATTTCGGATATTGTACTATATTTTAGAGAGAGGGAAAGTGACTGCAACGGAGCTGGCTGAGAAATTTGAGGTCTCGGTCCGGACCATTTATCGGGATGTAGATTCTCTAAGCAGCGCGGGGATTCCGATTTATACCACGCAAGGAAAGGGTGGCGGTATAGAAATCGCAGAGGACTATGTCTTGCGGAAGTCCTTGCTGACAGCGGAGGAGAAAGAGCAAATCATGGCGGCTCTGCAAGGTCTGAATAGCACCAGTCAGCTTTACCAGAGTGACCTTCTCACAAAACTTTCGGCGCTTTTTCAAGTCAAAAATCCAAATTGGATTGAAGTTGATTTTAATCACTGGCAAAATGATAAAGTGTATGAAGAAACCTTTCATCAATTAAAAACTGCGATTCTAGGCAAGCATCTCGTTTCTTTTTCTTACTTCGGTAGTGATGAGCAGGAAACAAGTCGTTGTGTCAAGCCTGTGCGACTGTTATTTAAAAGTCAGAATTGGTATCTGTATGCTTTTTGCCTCTTGCGACAGGAATTCAGGTATTTCAAGCTATCTCGGATGAAAAATCTGGAGCGGCTGGAGGAAAGGTTTGAGGACAGCTTTGAAGATATCGTCTTGGAAAAAGAACTGACCTACGAAAATACGATTGAGCTGACAGTCAAGTTTGATCACAAAGTGGCCTTCAGGGTTTATGACGAATTAGGCGGAGACATTCGGACAGATTCCGAAGGAAATTTATATACAGAAATAGACATTCCCAACGACCAGCGTCTATACAGTTACATCCTGTCCTTTGGAGATGCTGTGGAGGTCTTAGAACCGCCCGAAATCCGAGTGAAAATGAAAGAAATGATTCATCAGCTGGCAGAAAAATATAAAACTTGACATAGGGTGTCAGGTATCTTCTTGTATACTAGTGGTAAGAAGAGAAAAGGAGGCAGCAATATGAAATATGAATGGAGAAAGAGTGAGAAAGGCCTTTATGGAGCCAAGCAAAAGCCAGAGCTGGTAGAGGTGCCAAGTCAACAGTTCATTGTGATCGAAGGAGCGGGCGACCCCAATGAAACAGATTTCTCTGAGCGGGTGTCTGCCCTTTATTCACTGGCCTATTCCATAAAAATGCTCTTTAAATCCATGATGAAAGATAAGGCAGAGGACAAGGTGACGGATTTTACGGTTTATCCTTTGGAAGGTATCTGGGAAAAAGCTACTGGGGAAGGATTCGATAAAAGTCAGCTTCGCTATCAGCTCATGATTCAGCAGCCCAATGTCATCACTCAGGACATTTTTGCGGCGGCGCTTGAGAATGTTCGCAAGAAAAAGCCCAATCCCCTCTACGCTGACATTAGCTTGCAAAGCTTGCCAGAGGAGCAGGCGATTCAGGTATTACATATAGGAAGTTATGACAGTGAGCCTGCCTCTTTTGAGAAAATGGACAAGCTAGCAATCAGCTTGGGACTGGAGAGATGCGACCAAGTTCACAGAGAGATATACTTGAGCAACAAAAATAGGACGCCCGAAGAAAAGTTGAAAACCATCTTGAGGTATTCCGTCAGATAGGAGGAATCTAGCATGCCAAGACCTACAACAAAAAACGATTTGCTGGCTGCAGCTACAGAAAATTTTGAAAAACTCAATCTGCTTATTTCGAACATGACAGCAGAAGAGTTGTCAGGACCCTTTGATTTTTCAAAGGATGAGAAAAAGAAAGAAGCTCACTGGAAGCGCGATCGGAATCTTAGGGATGTCTTAATCCATCTTTATGAGTGGCACCAACTGCTGCTAAACTGGGTGCAGGCCAATCAAAGAGGAGAAGAGAAGTCCTTCCTGCCTGCTCCCTACAATTGGAGAACCTATGGTGATATGAATGTCGCATTTTGGGAAAAGCACCAGCAAACCTCTCTTGAGGAGGCAAGTTCTTTGCTGGCTAGTTCGCATAGAGCTGTCCTAGACCTAGCCGCAACCTTGACCAATGAAGAATTATTTTCTAAAGGAGTCTATAAATGGACGGGAGGAACGACCTTGGGTTCTTATTTTGTCAGCGCCACATCCAGCCACTATGATTGGGCTATGAAAAAGCTTAAAGCTCATCAAAAGAATTGTAAAACGAATCCTATCCAATAAAGTTTTCTAGGACTTGAGACCGATTTTTAGCACTCTTGCAAAAAGAGTGCTAATTTTTTGAGTTTTTGCCTTGACTTTCATTTTCAAGAGTGTATAATAGAATCATGGTTTAGCACTCGAGGTATTAGAGTGCTAAATATAAAAAATAAAATCTCGCCAGTGGCTGGAATTTTCTAAAGAGAGGTGAGGTCCTTGGTAACAGAACGCCAAAATGAGATTTTAAATCTAATCATTGATATCTTTACCAAGACGCAGGAGCCTGTCGGCTCTAAAGCCTTGCAAGAGTCTATCCAGTCCTCAAGTGCCACCATCCGTAATGACATGGCGGCCTTGGAAAAGGAAGGTCTGCTGGAAAAGGCCCACACATCGAGTGGCCGTAAGCCCAGTGTCGCTGGTTTCCAGTATTTCGTCCGGCATTCCTTGGCCTTTGATCAGCTGGCGGAAAATGAGCTCTACGAGGTCGTCAAGGCCTTCGACCAAGAGTTCTTCAAGTTGGAGGATCTCCTCCAGCGGGCGGCGGATGTCTTGGCAGAGTTGAGTGATTGCACGGTTGTAGCCCTTGATGTCGAGCCTAGTCGGCAGCGACTGACAGCTTTTGACATCGTCGTGCTCAGCCAGCATGCAGCCTTAGCTGTCTTTACGCTGGATGAGTCCAATACCCTGACCAGTCAGTTTATGATTCCTAGGAATTTTCTCCAGGAAGACCTGCTGCGGTTGAGGGATATGATTCAGGAGCGCTTTCTAGGACAGACGGTCTTGGATATTCATTACAAGATTCGGACAGAAATTCCGCAGATTATCCAACGCTACTTTACCACGACGGACAATGTCCTCGATCTCTTTGAGCATATTTTTGCTCAGATGTTTGTGGAGAAAGTGGCCCTTGCTGGTAAGGTTCAGCTGTTGCGCTTTGCGGATTTTGAGGCCTATCAGTTCTTTGATGATCGGCAGAAGGTCGCCTTTGAAATTCGCGATAGCTTAGCCGAGGGTCAAATGCAAAATGTCCGAGTCGCAGCTAGTCAAGAGGACAGCCTGGCCAATCTCACATTGATTTCCAGCAAATTCCTGATTCCCTATCGGGGCTTTGGTATGCTGGCGGTGGTTGGGCCAGTCAATCTGGATTACCAAAAGGTGGTCAGTCAACTCAATGTTGTCAATCGAGTCCTGACTATGAAACTCACAGATTTCTATCGCTATTTGAGTAGCAATCATTATGAGGTGAGTTGAACATGAAATTACATAAATTCCTAAAAAGGAGGCGAAAAATGTCTGAGGAAATAAAAAACGAAGAAGTAAAAGAAGAGGAAGTAGTAGAAACTGCTGAAGAGGCTGTTGAAATTGCTCCTGAAAAATCAGAATTAGAACTAGCTAATGAGCGGGCAGAAGATTTTGAAAATAAATACCTTCGCGCTCATGCAGAAATGCAAAACATCCAACGTCGTGCCAATGAGGAACGTCAACTCTTGCAACGCTATCGAAGCCAAGATTTAGGGAAAGCTATCTTATCTTCCTTGGACAACCTTGAGCGTGCGCTTGCCGTTGAAGGCTTGACAGATGATGTTAAAAAAGGTCTGGAAATGGTGCAAGAAAGCTTGATTCATGCCCTTAAAGAAGAAGGAATTGAAGAAATCGCGGCGGACGGAGCATTTGACCATAACTATCACATGGCCATCCAAACCGTCCCAGCAGATGACGAGCATCCAGCAGATACCATTGCCCAAGTCTTCCAAAAAGGCTACAAACTCCATGACCGCATCCTAAGACCAGCCATGGTAGTGGTATATAACTAAGATACAGAGCTTAAAAACTTGTCCGAAACGACATTAAACTATGAAGAATGATAAGAGGCAAGCCGGAGGCTTGCAAAAGAAAAAAATTAAAAAAGAGGAAAATATAATGAGCAAAATTATCGGTATTGACTTAGGTACAACAAACTCAGCAGTTGCAGTTCTTGAAGGAACTGAATCAAAAATCATCGCAAATCCAGAAGGAAACCGCACAACTCCGTCTGTAGTGTCATTCAAAAACGGTGAAATCATCGTTGGTGATGCTGCAAAACGTCAAGCAGTAACAAACCCAGATACTGTTATCTCTATCAAATCTAAGATGGGAACTTCTGAAAAAGTTTCTGCAAACGGTAAAGAATACACTCCACAAGAAATTTCAGCTATGATCCTTCAATACTTGAAAGGTTATGCAGAAGAATACCTTGGTGAAAAAGTAACTAAGGCTGTTATCACAGTTCCAGCTTACTTTAACGATGCACAACGTCAAGCAACAAAAGATGCAGGTAAAATTGCTGGTCTTGAAGTAGAACGTATCGTCAACGAACCAACTGCAGCAGCCCTTGCATACGGTTTGGACAAGACTGACAAAGAAGAAAAAATCTTGGTATTCGACCTTGGTGGTGGTACATTCGACGTGTCTATCCTTGAACTCGGTGACGGTGTTTTTGATGTATTGGCAACTGCAGGGGATAACAAACTCGGTGGTGACGACTTTGACCAAAAAATCATTGACCACTTGGTAGCAGAATTCAAGAAAGAAAATGGTATCGACTTGTCAAACGACAAGATGGCGCTTCAACGTTTGAAAGATGCAGCTGAAAAAGCTAAGAAAGATCTTTCTGGTGTGACTTCAACTCAAATCAGCTTGCCATTCATCACTGCGGGTGCTGCTGGACCTCTTCACTTGGAAATGACCTTGACTCGTGCGAAATTTGACGATTTGACTCGTGACCTTGTAGAGCGTACGAAGATTCCAGTTCGTCGTGCCCTTTCTGATGCAGGTTTGAGCTTGTCAGAAATCGACGAAGTGATTCTTGTCGGTGGTTCAACTCGTATCCCAGCCGTTGTAGAAGCTGTTAAGGCTGAAACTGGTAAAGAACCAAACAAATCAGTGAACCCTGATGAAGTCGTTGCTATGGGTGCTGCCATCCAAGGTGGTGTGATTACTGGTGATGTGAAAGACGTTGTCCTTCTTGACGTAACACCATTGTCACTTGGTATCGAAACAATGGGTGGCGTCTTCACTAAGCTGATCGACCGCAACACAACGATTCCAACATCTAAATCACAAGTCTTCTCAACTGCGGCAGACAACCAACCAGCCGTTGATATCCATGTTCTTCAAGGTGAACGCCCAATGGCAGCGGATAACAAGACTCTTGGACGTTTCCAATTGACTGACATCCCAGCTGCACCTCGTGGAATTCCTCAAATCGAAGTAACCTTTGATATCGACAAGAACGGTATCGTATCTGTTAAGGCCAAAGACCTTGGAACTCAAAAAGAGCAAACAATCGTGATCCAATCTAACTCTGGCTTGACGGACGAAGAAATCGACCGCATGATGAAAGATGCAGAAGCAAATGCTGAAGCAGATAAGAAACGTAAAGAAGAAGTAGACCTTCGTAACGAAGTAGACCAAGCTATCTTTGCGACTGAAAAAACGCTCAAGGAAACAGAAGGCAAAGGCTTTGACGCAGAACGCGATGCTGCCCAAGCTGCCCTTGATGACCTTAAGAAAGCCCAAGAAGACAACAACTTGGACGAAATGAAAGCAAAACTCGAAGCTCTCAACGAAAAAGTGCAAGCTTTGGCAGTGAAACTCTACGAACAAGCTGCAGCAGCCCAACAAGCTCAAGCAGGAGCAGAAGGCGCACAAGCAACAGGAAACGCAGGCGATGACGTCGTAGACGGAGAGTTTACGGAAAAGTAAGATGTTGAGGCGTTAAGAAAACGAAAGAAAAATAGGAAGCCGTCGCCTTGTGCGATGCACAAAAGATGGCTTATCTTTTTTCCGAAGTTTTTAGCCGAAACTCAGTTAAGCCTAACTAGTTCGATCTATAAAACACAAACGTCGCAACTCGTTAAAAATGGCTAATCACTAAAGCGATTGTCATTCTACGGCAATCGCTATGGCGACTTGCCTAAACGCCTTACTAGTTCTAAAACAAAGTAGAATCGACTTTGTTTTAGAACTAGTAATAATAAGAAGAAATCCAGAGGTTGCAGCCCAGCCTCTGTTTTTCGGTAAGAAACGAATCGGAACGGAAATTTCTGGTTCTTTCTTATACTAAGCTAGAAAGGAACTGAACCCGACCTAAATTCTCGGAAAAAAGAGAAATCAGCCTAGGAGCATCGCTCCGTCGCCTGATTTCCTATTTTTCAGTCGAATTTTACGGTCTTGGTATCTTACATGAACAATACAGAATATTATGACCGTCTAGGTGTCTCTAAGAATGCTTCTCAGGATGAGATCAAGAGAGCCTATCGGAAATTATCTAAAAAGTATCACCCCGATATTAATAAGGAAGCTGGGGCAGAGGACAAATATAAAGAAGTCCAAGAGGCTTATGAAACGCTGAGTGACGAGCAAAAGCGGGCAGCCTATGATCAATACGGTGCAGCGGGAGCTAATGGTGGATTTGGCGGCGGTGCAGGCGGCTTCGGTGGTTTTGATGGCTCCGGCTTTGGCGGCTTCGAAGATATCTTTTCTAGCTTTTTTGGCGGTGGTGGCACTCGGAATCCTAACGCTCCGCGCCAAGGGGACGATCTCCAGTATCGGGTAAATCTCCGCTTTGAGGAAGCCATTTTCGGGGCTGAGAAGGAAATCAAGTATAACCGTGAAGCGACTTGTCATACCTGTGCTGGGTCTGGTGCTAAGCCAGGAACTAGCCCAGTAACTTGTGGTCGCTGTCATGGCTCTGGTGTTATCAACGTTGATACCCAGACACCGCTCGGCATGATGCGTCGACAAGTGACCTGTGATGTCTGTCATGGGCGAGGAAAAGAAATCAAAAGTCCTTGTGAAACCTGTCATGGAACGGGTCATGAAAAACAGGCTCACAGCGTTAAGGTGAAAATCCCTGCTGGTGTGGAAACTGGTCAGCAGGTCCGTCTGTCCGGTCAAGGTGAAGCTGGCTTTAATGGCGGTCCTTATGGTGACCTCTATGTTGTGGTTCAAGTTGAGCCGAGCGACAAGTTTGAGCGAGATGGGTCTACCATTTACTACAAGCTCAATCTCAACTTTGTCCAAGCAGCTCTTGGTGACAGCGTGGATATTCCAACTGTTCACGGGGATGTTGAGCTGAATATTCCAGAAGGAACACAGACTGGCAAGCGTTTCCGTCTGCGTGGCAAGGGTGCGCCAAGTTTGCGCGGCGGAAGCATGGGTGATCAGTATGTCACTGTCAATGTAGTGACGCCGACTGGCCTCAACGACCGTCAAAAAGCAGCCCTCAAAGACTTTGCAGCTGCTGGGAATATCAAAGTTAATCCCAAGAAAAAAGGCTTCTTTGACAAGATGAAAGATGCCTTTGAAGGAGAATAATACCTCAATGTCAACTGTAGTGGGTGACTTATAATGAAGCACGAGAGAGAATCAGATTGGTTCTCTCTTTTGTGATGTTCAAAGCGATGAGAATTTTAGTTTTGAAGTTTCGAAATCCAAAAGAGTTACGCTTGATAACCTTGATGGGTTTGTTGGTTGCCTCCAACTTGGCGTTGGAATAAGGGGATTCAAAGGTATTGGTGATGTAAGCCTTGTATTTGAGAAAGATTTTCAAGACAGCTTTAAAGGCTGGATTGACAGCAGGTAGGGGCTTTTCCATCCGGTTTATCTTGTAGATGATACGGGTTTGACATTATAAGACGAATAAAATTTTGATGTTTTTATCTTTCAATCTGATTGAATCTGTGGAATTGAAAGGTGTTACATATGAGTCTTTCTAATGAGTTGTTTGAGCGCTTTTCATTATAAGTCATAGGGGTCTTTTTTGGTAGACAGAAAAAACTCCACAATACCTCTAGTGGGTCTACCCACTACAGATATTATAGAGCTTTTTAAACTAGGAAACCAAGCTTTTTATGATAGGTTTAAAGATATTACTTTCACTGATTCGGAAATCACTCAGTTCTTGGTCACAAAGTGTTGGATTCCGCTGTCTGTTTCAGTGAAGAAGTATGGCAAAAAATCAGGGAAAATCCGATGTTTTTTCAGGTCTTGAATAGGAATCCACTGAATCTTTTCTAACTTATCTGGGCTGGGAAATTGTTGACCTTTGGGTTTCATGAAATAACATAGACAAATCTCATGACAGTCCAAATCTTTCAAAATTCCTGTGGAGTTCGAAAAGAAATTTTCGTGGATGTAAGCTAAGCGATCAATTTCGTAAAGTTGGCCAGTCTCTTCCAAAACCTCTCTGAGACAGGCTGCTTCAGTCGTTTCTCCGAATTGAACCGCTCCGCCAACGGAGTAAAGATAGTCTTCGCTGGGTAGTCTCATGAGGCAAAGTGCTTCTTCTTCGATAATCAGAGCGGCAGCTCGATAGCGAAAACGCTGATTTTCAACAGTATAAGAGATATCTTTTGTCAATTCTATAGCCTCCGTCATCTGTCCAGTATAAGTGTTTTTATTACTTTTGTCAATCCTAAATCTGTCCCCGGACAGTCTTTCTGTTTTGGGCTTGCTGGGGGCTTTTTTTCCTGCTAAAATAAACACATGATACGATATAAAGCTATTATTTCCTACGATGGTTATGGCTTTGCTGGTTTTCAGCGACAGCCCCATGCCAGGAGTGTTCAGGAAGAGATTGAAAAGACCTTGACCCGTATTAATAAAGGGCAGCCTATAGTGGTTCATGGAGCAGGCCGAACCGACAGTGGTGTTCATGCTCTGGGTCAGGTGCTCCATTTTGATTTGACTGAAGAGCGAGATGAAGAGAAGTTACGCTTTGCGCTAGATACGCAGACGCCGGAGGATATTGATTTTATCTCTGTGGAGCGAGTGGCAGAGGACTTTCACTCTCGCTACAATAAGCACAGCAAAACCTATGAATTTTTGGTGGACATTGGCCGGCCTAAAAATCCCATGATGCGCCATTATGCCACTCATTATCCTTATCCTTTGGACCTGAGTCTGATAGAAGAAGCGATTGCTCAGCTGGAGGGGACACATGATTTTACAGGGTTTACGGCTTCGGGAACCAGTGTAGAAGACAAGGTTCGAACTATCACTGAGGCCAAGGTCCGCTATGATGCAGAGCGAAATTTTCTGGTCTTTACCTTTTCGGGCAATGGCTTCCTCTACAAGCAGATTCGCAATATGGTGGGTACGCTGCTCAAGATTGGCAACAAGCGTATGCCAGTAGACCAGATTCAGCGGATTTTAGCGGAGAAAGACCGTCATCTGGCAGGACCAACAGCCGGTCCAAACGGCCTCTATCTAAAGGAGATTCGTTATGAAGAATAAGTTGATTTTAGCCCTTTCGGGCAATGATATTTTCAGTGGTGGCGGACTGCATGCTGATTTGGCTACCTATACAGTCAATGGCCTGCATGGGTTCGTAGCTGTGACTTGCCTGACGGCGATGACTGATAAGGGATTTGAGGTCATTCCAGTTGAGGAAGAGGTTTTTGCCCAGCAGTTAGCCAGTCTCAAGGATGTTCCTTTTTCTGCTATTAAGATAGGACTTTTACCCAATCTGGAAATAGCAGAGCAGGCATTGGCTTTTGTCAAGCAGCATGCGGATATACCAGTAGTGCTGGATCCTGTTCTGGTCTGCAAGGAAAATCATGATTTGGAAGTCAGTGCTCTAAGAGAAGAACTCATCAAGTTCTTCCCCTATGTCAGCATCATCACGCCAAATCTGGCAGAAGCGCAGCTATTGACCCAAAAAGAAATCAAAACTCTGGCAGATATGCAGGCAGCAGCACAGGAACTCTATGATTTAAGGGCCAAGCATGTGGTGATTAAGGGCGGCAATCGCTTAAGCAAGGAGCGGGCGGTGGATGTTTTCTATGACGGAGGAGATTTTGAGATATTAGAATCGCCAGTGCTGGCCAGCAACAATACCGGAGCGGGCTGCACTTTTGCTTCCAGCATTGCCAGTCAGCTGCTTCTAGGCGAGTCTCCGCTTGCAGCAGTTCAATTTTCCAAAGACTTTGTCTATCGGGCCATTCAAAATGCAGATCAATATGGAGTAGTACAATATGAAAAATAATCAGACACATAAAATTATTTTGTTATCTATTATCACGGCTTTATCAGTTGTTTTGGGATATTTTTTGAAAATCCCAACACCAACAGGCTTTCTTACCCTCTTGGATGCCGGAATTTTCTTTACCGCCTTTTACTTTGGTAAGCGTGAAGGGGCTGTAGTTGGAGGTTTATCGGGCTTTCTGATTGATTTGATTGCAGGCTATCCTCAATGGATGTTTTTCAGTCTCGTGATTCATGGTTTGCAAGGTTATTTTGCTGGTTTTAAGGATAAGGGCCGGTATGTGGGGCTGATCTTAGCAACCGTAACGATGGTTTGCGGTTATGCTTTGGCTTCTACTTTAATCTTTGGTAGTGGAGCTGCTCTGCCTGAGATGATTCCAAATTTCTTTCAAAATATTTTGGGAATGGTCGTTGGTTTCATCTTGGTGAAATTGCTTCCCAAAACAGTGGAAAACGGTCGTTCTGATAAATAAGACAGGTATGAAAGAAAGGATTCAAGCATGCAAGATTTACAGGAAATCAAACAGCAAACTAAGACAATTCTAGCAGATGTTTTAGAAAAGTCTGCTCTTTCGTCAGGCAGCATCTTTGTCTTGGGTTTATCGTCCAGCGAGGTTCTTGGTGGTCATATTGGCAAGAATTCCAGCCTTGAAATCGGGGAAGTTATTGTCAAGACCCTCTTGGATGGTCTGTCAGATCAGGGGATTTACCTAGCTGTTCAAGGCTGCGAGCATCTCAACCGTGCTCTGGTTGTGGAACGTGAATTGGCAGAAAAGAAGGATTTGGAAATTGTTAATGTCTTGCCAAGCTTACACGCAGGCGGGAGTGGGCAACTTGCAGCTTTCAAGTACATGAAAGATCCTGTCGAGGTGGAATTTATCACTGCTCATGCGGGTTTGGACATTGGAGATACAGCTATCAGCATGCATGTCAAGCATGTGCAAATACCAATTCGTCCTGTTTTGAAAGAAATAGGTTCAGCGCATGTCACAGCATTGGCCAGCCGTCCCAAATTAATCGGCGGTGCACGAGCAAATTACCTAGAAGATAGGATTCGAAAAGCCTAATGTTTAAGAGGGACTTTCAGAAAAAAAGTCAGGAAAAGTAGAAGAATAGCCTAATTTCATCCTTGTTTTTACTTACTGTCATTGATTTGTGAAAAAACTATTCGAAATCAGTAAAAAATAGAAATTAAGTTTTGAAAAAACTTGCAATTATGATATAATAGCTTGTATTCAATAAATTTTAAGGAGAAATGACAGAATGTCTGTATCATTTGAAAACAAAGAAACAAATCGCGGAGTTTTGACTTTTACCATCAGTCAAGAACAAATCAAACCTGCTTTGGACCGCGTATTTAACTCAGTAAAAAAAGATATTGCTGTACCAGGTTTCCGTAAAGGACATCTTCCACGTGCTATCTTCAACCAACGCTTTGGTGAAGAAGCACTTTACCAAGACGCTTTGAACGCGCTTCTTCCAGAAGCATACGAAGCTGCCGTAAAAGAAGCAGGTATCGAAGTAGTTGCTCAGCCTCAATTTGACGTGGCATCTATGGAAAAAGGCCAAGACTGGGTAATCACTGCTGATGTTGTAACAAAACCTGAGGTAAAATTGGGTGCTTACAAAGACCTTGAAGTATCTGTAGAAGTTTCTAAGGAAGTTACTGATGCTGAAGTGGATGAGCGCATTGAACGTGAACGCAACAACTTGGCTGAATTGGTTCTGAAAGAAGATGCAGCTGCAGAAGGCGACACAGTCGTAATTGATTTTGTTGGTTCTGTAGACGGTGTCGAATTTGACGGCGGAAAAGGCGACAATTTCTCCCTTGGCTTAGGCAGTGGACAATTCATCCCAGGATTTGAAGATCAATTGGTCGGACATTCAGCTGGTGAGACAGTTGATGTTGTTGTAACTTTCCCAGAAGACTACCAAGCAACTGACCTTGCAGGTAAAGAAGCTAAATTTGTTACAACAATTCACGAAGTAAAAGAAAAAGAAGTTCCAGCACTTGATGATGAACTTGCAAAAGACATTGACGAAGAAGTTGAAACTCTTGATGAACTGAAAGAAAAATACCGCAAAGAATTAGCAGAAGCAAAAGAAGCTGCTTACAACGATGCAGTTGAAGCGGCAGCGATTGATCTTGCAGTAGAAAATGCAGAAATCGTTGAACTTCCAGAAGAAATGATTCATGAAGAAGTGCACCGTGCCGTTAATGAATTCCTTGGAAATATGCAACGTCAAGGCATCTCACCTGATATGTACTTCCAAATCACTGGTACAACTCAGGAAGACCTTCACAAACAATACGAAGCAGATGCTGCATCACGTACTAAGACTAACCTTGTTGTAGAAGCAGTTGCGAAGGCAGAAGGTTTTGAAGCTAGTGATGAAGAAATTGAAGCAGAAATCACTTCACTTGCAACAGATTACAATATGGAAGTTGAACGTGTCCGTCAATTACTTTCAGAAGATATGCTGAAACATGATATTGCAATCAAAAAAGCTGTTGAAGTAATCACAAGCTCTGCAAAAGTAAAATAGAACAGTTAAGAAGCCATAGTTTCAACTATTGGCTTTTTCTCTGTCTAGAATACAATAAGTGAGTGAAATTTCTTTGACGAATCTGGAAATTTATCGTACAATAGAAAGTAGCGAAAAATTGGAATAGGGCTGAAAGCCTTTATGAACTTAAAGGAGAATGATTTTGGAATTAGAAGTATTTGCTGGGCAGGAAAAAAGTGAACTTTCTATGATTGAAGTAGCGCGTGCAATCTTAGAATTGCGTGGCCGTGATCATGAGATGTACTTTAATGACCTTGTTAATGAAATTCAAAATTATCTGGGAAAATCAAATAGCGAAATCCGTGAGTTTTTGCCATTATTCTATACAGAATTGAATGTTGACGGGAGTTTTATTCCGCTTGGTGACAATAAGTGGGGGCTTCGTTCTTGGTATGCGATTGATGAGGTAGATGAAGAAATCATTGCACTTGAAGAAACAGACGAAGACGAAGGCTCTAAAAAACGTAAGAAGAAGCGTGTTAATGCCTTCATGGATGGTGACGAAGACGCGATTGACTACAGCGATGATGATCCAGAAGATGAGGACTCTTACGAGGCAGACCCTTCTCTGTCATACGATGACGATAATGCAGATGACGAGAAGAGTGAAGTGGAAGCCTATGATGCTGAAATCAACGAAATCGCTCCGGATGATCTGGGAGAAGAAGTGGAGCTCAACGAAGAAGATGAGGACTACTCTGACGATGATGTTGATGTTGAAGGTGAAGAAGACGAATAATCAAAAAGAAGCAGGCTAAAACTGCTTCTTTTGCTTGAAGTAAGAATGTAATTGGCCATCCATGAAAAATTTATAGTCTAACAAGACAAGATGATGCAAATAGAAATGATATTCTGAAAGGAGAGATAACATTTATATTTGCTTTTAGTAGTGGCGAATGAGCGCTAAGTTGGACGAAAGCTTTAATGGAAATTTTTAGGTTGGAGATGGTATTTTCGATAGGAACTGGAAAAGTGGACGGCAAAAACTAATCAAAGTTCGTTTATTTAGTTTGCAATTTTTTGCTTCTTTGAACAGATTTGATGGCAACTTCGCTTCCTTTGTCTCCTAGGTTCCACCAGTCATTTGAAGAATTACTGAAGTAATACAACACAGCCCTGCTTTGAGAAGGGAAATGGAGTCTTTCAGCAACAATTTTCTTTGCTTCCTAAAGAAAAAAACAAAAGCTATTAAAATATGGTATAATATAAAAAATTTCCTGCAAATAACAATACTATACGGAGGAGACTTGTTATGAAATTTGTCATTGATAAAAGCTTAGCAGAACTTGGAATTACAAGCGTGGTGATTGGGATTGCCAAACATGTAGATCCACATGCTCCTCTCTCTGAGGCTTTTTTGAAGAGGCAGAAAGAAGCAGAAGCATGGGCTTTGAATTGTGATCTTGCTGAGGTATCCGACTGTCCGACTATTCAGGGGTATAGAGATTTACTGCAGGCTGTCGGCCGCAGTGTCAAGAAAAATCCGCCCACTGTGCCAGCCTTAATTCGCAATATTCAGCATCGCGGCTCAATTCCTCGAATTAACAGTATTATTGATGTTTATAATGTAGAAGCACTGCATTCTCTGCTGGCCATCGGTGGGCACGATCTTGATAAAATTGGGAATCAGATTGAGTTTACAGTCAGTCAAAAAGAGGATGTTTTCTTGCCTATTTTATCCAAGGAGAAACATGTTTCCCCGACGGATTACGTTTATCGAGACGAAAAAGGAATTCTAGCTTGGTTGGATGTTCGTGACAGTGAGAACTATAAATTTGATGATAATACAAAGAATGCGATTTTTATCATTCAGGGTAATGCTCACACATCTGTTGATATGCGTTTAGAAGCCCTAGACCGGATTGCTCACGATTTGGCAGAAGCTATGCCAAATCTAAAATTCGAGAAATATGTAATCCATGCAGAAGAAAATTAGAGCGAATTAGCTGAGAATCGGTACAGTTGCTTTGCAAAATCGTTTTGCTTAGTGTTGCCTTAAAATTGCAACGCTAGAAAAAATAAGCATAGTTTTCTTCATGTTTTGCTCTGTCCAGCTTTAAAACTCAGCCGCTGTTTTCACCGTACTTTTTGACGAGCATCGGTGACTGCCAGACTTTGTGAGCTTTATCTTCTTGCATTCTAAGTGCAGTTGCCAACTCTTTTCTGAATAGAAAAGTCAAGATTTCATCGGCTGACTTGTTGTGTGAAACTATTCGTTTCGCATTTTCGGCATGAGAGAGCTAGTCTAGTATTTCCTTGTGTCAGCTCACTAAATGGTATTTTGCTGAGATAAATTATCACTGATGAGATAGAATTCTTCTCGATTTCTGCTTGCAAATCCGGTATGTAGTAGATGAAGTGGAATTACCTCTGATAAACTTTCGCTGTCATACATGTTAGAGACTTAAGTCTCACTTTATCTTATTTATTAAAGCTAAGTGGTATTTTTTCTATTAACGAAGCTATTTAACAATTGGATTTTCTTTTTTTATTCAGCAACACCGCGATTCTCTAGCCCTGACAAGGGATCGAGGATTAATGTCTATTTAAGATATTCAAAAAAGTTACAAAAAAGCAAAAAAAAGTTCAAAAAAAGTATTGACAAGACTTAGTTGAGGTGATATACTGATATAGTTGTCGCTTGCGAGGGCGACAAAGACCTTTGAAAACTGAACAAGACGAACCAATGTGCAGGGCACTACAACTGAAGTTGTAGTACTGAACAATGAAAAAAACAATAAATCTGTCAGTGACAGAAATGAGTGAGAACTCAAACTTTTAATGAGAGTTTGATCCTGGCTCAGGACGAACGCTGGCGGCGTGCCTAATACATGCAAGTGGAACGCACGAGGTACACCGTAGTTTACTACACCGTACTTTGTGAGTCGCGAACGGGTGAGTAACGCGTAGGTAACCTACCTTTTAGCGGGGGATAACTATTGGAAACGATAGCTAATACCGCATAAGATATCTTACTGCAT
>NZ_JBZYCU010000035.1:0-16085 GCF_058933875.1 Streptococcus sp. STC1396
CAATGTATTACCTCATTACGCATAACAAACTTTACGATTACTCTTTGACCCAAAATCGATAAGGCTGTCTATGCCGTATTATTGGAACACCTTGTTTCAAAAAATACCAGATGAGGTGTTTTTTTTTTTGCATGCCCTTTTATGGCTCAAAAAGTGTTAAAAATAAGACAGTAACCTCGGAATAGCTACTGTCTTATCTCATTTTTCACTTAAAGTCTTGACAGACTTGACAAATGGTAGAAAAGAGCCAGATTTATCTCGTCTAAAATAGATTCTCTTTCAGTATTAGTCAACCTGCATTCTAATTTTTTGTGAATAAGATGAGCCGCTTCTGATTTTCTTGACCAGCGACGGCAAAGTGAATAGCATTCTCTCCTGTCATGGGATCGACAATTCCGACAGAAATTTGATACTTTTGCCACACTGCTTCTGCTGATTTTAGCTTTGAAAGATTGACAGTAACTGTCACCTGCTCGCCTGGAAGGACCTTTGGCAGCTCAATCGGCAGTTCTGTCTTTTCAATCTCTGTCCCCGAATCATCTTGCACATATACATAGACTTTCCAGTTTTTATAAAAAGGGGCAACACCGGCATTTTCCCAAGTAGTAATCAGTTTTATAGTGCCACCATATCTTTGCAGTTTTGCAGACGAAATCCACAAACGGTAGCCCATATGTTGCAAGAGCTTGTCATATCCCTTTTTATCCCCATCAACTGCCTCAGCGATTTTAGGACCTAAAAAGCTTGTATGAGAGGTCTTTACCAAATCAACTGTCTGCTGCAAATCAGAAACCAAGAGTTGCTCCATAGACAGACTGCTGGTCAATTCTCCGCCGATTGGCGCTGTTTTCCAACTGTCAGGCATGGCTGTCAAGGATTTTTCGTTTGTTTGGTCGTAGATTCCACCTAGCTTTATCCAGTCCAACCATTCCTGCGTGCTTGCTGCATCACCAGCCATATCATTGTAAATACCGAAACCATATTTTTTCGCTGTTGGGAAGGGGCGTCGCATCAAGAAGCTGGCTTCTGGAAAAGCCGTCAGCCAAGGCGTCACATATTGCTCGCGGATGCTGTCATTTGGCAGTGGACGGATTCCAGCCTCCAGGTTAACATGCCATTCTCCCCAATGCCCCAATCCTCCCAGCTCAATATAGCTGATAAAACTGTCTTGCCCCCAGCGTTCTCCCAATGCTTTAACAGCTTTTTGATAGTAGCTGACTAACTTTTTATCATGATAATTTGGAGAAAAGCCTTTACCATATGATGAATCATACCAGTCACCTGGATCCGCTAATTCATCATAGAGCCAGTCTGGAATGTCCTTATGTTGCTTTTCCCCAGGATAATCCAGCACAAAACGTAGCACAAAATGCTTGCCTTCTGCTCGCCATTTTTTAAACTGGTTTGCCTTTTCAATAGCATCCCATCTATAAATGCCTTTCTCAGGCTCCAACTCTCTCCAAGTAACCTCAACATATAGCAGGCTGATGTCATCTGAAAGATCTGATTCTTGCGCAGAAGGTGCATAGCCCATCAAAGGATTCCCAACAGCTGCTGCTGAATAAGAAAACGTCCTCCTATCTACAGAACGATGGATAGAGAGGGCAATAGCTACCATTAAAAATAAGAATACAACAGCAAAAATCACTTTTTTCTTCATTCTCCTGCCTTTCAAAAAAAATCACTCCTGGCTTAGTGTAAGTATTCAGCCTAGCTTTTATTACGTCGTTAGCGAGGCTGGGCAAAACTCAGACAATCAAAGATTTTTAGCTCCCTCAATCCTGTATTTCTAGGTTCAGGTTGAGAAGTTTTCCCAAAGCTAAGGAAAATACTGGCTTCAACAGCCCTGTGGGAGTGTAGAAGGTTGCAAATAGAGCAAACAAGATTGACCTCAGCTTGACCTACTGTTGCTGCTTCCTATCGGACACTTTATTTCCAAGCTCAAAACTAAACTTTGAGCTACCAAACATACCTTGTTCTTGAGATGACAGGTGTCCTTAATATCTCAATGTTTAACCTCTTAATTTTACCAAAAATAAGACCCTTTCGCTATAGAAAAAGTCTTATTGGGTGAACTCTTATGAAAATATCTGCTTCTGCTCATCGGTCAATTTGAGCAGCTGATCCGCTGTCAGATTCAGCAATTCCTCGTCGTGAGAGATGAGGATAACAATCCTGCCAGCCCTTTTTAAATCTTGTAAGACTTCCGCGACTGCACGCATTTGGCGATAGTCCAGACCCGAACTTGGCTCATCAAAAATGAAAACCTCCTTATCAGACAAGATCTGACTGGCAATCAATAAGCGCTGCTGTTCTCCGCCTGACAGCGTCATCGGATGGCGCTCTTCCATCCCCGCCAGACCCAGCTGAGATAAGATTTCTGCCCGCTCTTCCGGCGAGCTGTGATTTCCCAGTTTCAGCTCATTTTCGACACTATCTGCAAAAAGCTGGAGCTGCACTTCTTGCATGACCAAAGCTGTTTTTTGCAGACGGTCTTTTGCAGACAAGGCTGAACCATTGAGCTCACAGCGGGCATCATCATCGTCTAAAAGACCAGCTAGATAGGTAGCTAAGGTAGATTTACCAGCTCCGTTCGGTCCTATAATTGCCGTAATCTGCCCAGCCGGAAAACTAAATCTGGGGATAAAAGATAGATTTTGACTCCCAGCTCTTAGCTGTAAATTTTCAACTGTCAGTCCCTCAGAGAAGGGGAAACCAGTTGCTGCCTTAAATTCTGGCAAACGAATACTTCTCAGACTAAGAGCACACCTTTCCTGATCCGACAAGCCCAGAAACTCTGCTTGAGAAAAGATACGCTGCAACCGCCCCTGATCAAAATAGAGATAACTATCAGCCAAATCTCGCAGATAATCCAGCCTATGCTCGGCCATCAAGATAGTCTTGCCCTGAGCCTTCAAGTCTATTAGGTGCTCTCTCACTTGCTCAATTCCCCGTCGGTCCAGATTGGCCGTCGGTTCATCCAAGACCATAATCGGAGTGTCCTGCATGATAGCTGTCAACAAGGCTACACGCTGTTTTTCTCCTCCTGACAGGCTAAATAAATCCCGCTCCAGATAGCCTTCCAAAGCAAAGTCCTGAGTCAGCCTACTCAATTGTGCCAAAATCTGCTGGCTCGGCTTCCCCTGATTTTCACTAGGAAAGACCAACTCATGCTTGACCATTTTATGGAAAAATTGATTGGCTGGATTTTGAAAGACCGAGGCTACCGCCACAGATAAATCTTCGACCGATTGCTGACCTGCTTCCAGATCTGCCACTCGTAGTTTTCCGCTTAGATCACCTCTATAGTAATCCGGAATCAAGCCATTTAAGAGACGCAGGAAAGTTGACTTGCCGCTGCCGCTGACCCCACAGAGCACTGTCAAACTCCCTGTCGGAAGCTGTAAGCGGTCTACTCGCAGGCTGTCTGCTCTGCTATTCTCATAAGAAAAAGTCAAAGAATCCGCAGCAATCAAGGGTGAATCATCCAAACTAGCATACCTAGCATCCATAGGCAAATACTCCAATCTAATAGTCTGAAGCGAGAAACAAAGCTTTCTGTGCTACCTCTTTTTAGGGCTAATCCCTTGGTCAGAGAGGCTATAGTCAAGTCCTGTACCGTCCGCAAGAGAGACATTAGAAGCGGAACAATCATATACTCAAAATAGCGAACAGGCTGCAGGAAGAGGCTTCGTTTTTGTAGAAACATTCCTCTTAGCCGCAAACTGCGGCTGACCATTTTGGCATCTGCCTTAATCGCTGGTAAAAATCGTAGCATTACAGCCAAAGTCAAGAGTAGACTCTCTGGCAAGTACCATTTTCTGAGTCCATGTATCAGATCGTAGGCGCTGGAGGTTGTCAAAAGCAAGCTTCCAGCCATGATAGAAGGCAACATAAAACGTCCAGCTGTCGCAATGGTTGTCAGCATACGAATGGGCAGAGACGGCAGCAAATCCAGTAAAAAAGTATCAACTGCCAACAAGAGCAGATAGATACTCAGATAATAGAGGGACATTTTCTTTTTACCCACAAGGGCAGTTATTAGAGCCAGCCCTAAAACTAGCACAGTTTCAGGCCAGCCCGTAACTCTAAGCAGAAAAGCCAGATTAGCAAATAAGACCAGCAGAACCTTGCTGCGGACGTCTAATTTCATGAAGCCATCCCTGCTTTAACAAAGTGTCTCTTCACTAGATACTGACCAAAAAGTCCACCAACTAGAGCACCGACAGCTACCATTCCAACAAACCCAGCTATCGTTGGGAAGTCTACAGGCAGCAGAATCCGATTGATATATTCCTCCGTCTTTCCACGCGCTACCAAGCTATCAATATAGGTCTGACGCGCCAGCCACATGAGAATAATGGGGCCTGAATTAGCAAAAGAGAAGACAACAAACGACAGGAGGCTCAGGGATTTATTTTCATATCTCCCCAATCCCGCAACCCAATCCGCCAAAAATCCAAAAACCAGACCTGGCAGAAAAGCAATAAAGAAATGGCCCGAAAGAAGGAAAAAGCCTCCCATCACCATCCCCAAGAGGCTGATTGCCCCAAATTTCTTAATCTTGCTTTGCAGGAGCATATAGACTGTTCCTCCAAAAACTGCAGCGAAAGCTGGAGCGTACATCATATTGCCAGAGCGATCAAAAAAGCTTCCAACAAGTACGCCTAGCCCGACGCAGAGAATGTAGAGGGTAGCAAAAGCTCCCGTCAGCATAATATCTTTAACTTTTAATTTTTTCATTTATCTAATCCTTTTTAACTGAGAAGGTGTTAGTTCATAAACCTCATCCGCAAAAGCTAGCGTCGATAAGCGATGGGAGATCAAAAATACCATCCCTTGGCATTCTTCCTTAACGATGGAGAGAAAGGCTGCTTCATTGAGGGAGTCTAGGTTGCTGGTTGGCTCATCAAAAATATAGCAAGCTGCTTTCTTGAGCAGGGCTCGCATGAGTTCCAACCTCTGACGCTCTCCAGCAGAAAAATCCCTTTCTCCATCAACAATCGTATCCAATCCCTCAGGCAGACTTTCCAAGCGCTCTTTGAGCCGGCACTTTGCCGCCAAATCCCAAATTGCTTCATCGCTGATACCGGATTTCCCCAAAAGCAGATTTTCCCGCAAAGACTGATGAAAGAGCTGAGCAGTTTGAGGCACATAGGCAAAGGAAGCCTGCAAATGCTGGCGGTCAATATCTCGTGAATCCTGACCAGTGAAGACAATCCTGCCAGCTTGTGGGTCATACCAACGCATGAGCAGTTTCATCAAAGTAGATTTCCCGCAACCACTAGATCCGACCAAGCCGATAATTTTTCCTTTTTCAAAATGAGCTGAAAGGTGCTTGAAAATTGGAACATTGCGATTGTCATAAGCAAAATGTATATCTTCCATCAAAATCTGCTCTAAGCTGACGGTTGATGCTTGCCCAGTCTGAATAGGCTCTTTTTCATCCAAAAGACCAAAGACATTGCTGCCTGCATTCATGGCTCTTTTAAAACCAAGGGGTAAACGCCCCAATTCCAAAAAGGGAGCAAAAGAGCTAGAGAAAGCTACCAAAGCTAGGACAGCCCTTTCTAGAAGGAGCTGCCTCTCCTGAACCTGATAGAGAGCAGTAAGGGCAAAAAGCATGACCGCCATACCCACGACTAAAAATGTTAGAGCCTGTTGAAGGAATTGTTTTTGTGCAATCTGGCGCTCTAACTGATTGACCTGCTGACTTTTTTGAGATAAAAATTCAAAGCGTTTCTGAACTTTGCCAAACTGGACCAAATCCCCCATTGCCTTCAAGCTCTCCAAAAAGAAGGAAATATAAGATGTGCGTCTTTGATGCTGTTCCTGCAGAAAATGCTCTAAGTCAAGAGCAAATTTCCGAGGCAAAGCCACAGCTAGCAGAAAGTAAGTCGCTAGAGCTATCAGAGTAAACCAAGGAGAAAAGCCAGTAAAATATATCGCTATTAAAAGAGCTGATAGGATACCTGTACAAATCGGAGCCAGCGTATGAGCAAAGAAGATTTCTAGAGCCTCGATATCCTCTCCAATCATCTTGAGCAGTTTCCCACTGTCCTGTCGATCCAGTTTTGCCGGAGCCAACCGACGAAGCTTAGCAAAAATTAGCTTCCGCAGCTCCGCCAAGGAATGAAATGCCACATAATGACCAAAATAATGCTCCCCGTATCGGAAAAGCCCTCTGGCTAAAGCCAATCCTATCAAGACTAGCACGTACCAAGCAGACGGAGCCTGATTCTTAAGAGCAGAAAAACCCAAAATGATCAACAAACTTGGAATTGTCAGCGTTGTGACAAAACCCAGCACTGCAAAAAGCACAGCCAAACCGATAAAAGGAAGCAGATGCCTCATGACCTGTAAGAGTCGAGCGAGGATTTCACGTGTTGGATAGGTTCTTTTGTTTTCCATTTATCAATTCCTCCAATTCTTTCTGCGTGTCAACTAGCTGATGGTATTCCTTATTATTGGCATATAAGTCTTCTGGCCGTCCTAAAGCAAGGTTTTCCTTTCCTAAAAAGAGTACTTCCGATGCTTTCCCCACTTGCTTCATTTTATGAGTGATTTCGATAACCAGAGCTTCTTGAGCCAATAAATCCAGCAGGTCATAGATGAGAGACTCATTTTCCTGATCTACGTTGGAAGTGATTTCATCAAAAATATAAAGAGAACGTTTGGCTAACATGGCCCGGACACAAATAAGCTGCTGACGCTGTCCAGGTGACAGTTGGTTCCCATTTTCCCCCACTGGAGTAGCCAGTCCCTGAGGTAGTTTATCAATAAAGGATAGTAGTTTTTTTTCAGCCAGCCAAGTTTCAATCTCTGCCTGAGACAAGTCCGTTGCTAACTGCAAATTTTCTAAAATACTGCTATTCAGAAGAGTGCTATTTGATGATACATACATGACTTGTGGATAAAGAGACTGCTGCGATATGCCTTCTAGAGACTTAGCACCAAAGAAAATATTGCCCGAACTCGCTCGGAGTTTTCCCAGCAACAGCTTAGCCAAGGTTGTCTTTCCTCGACCACTCTCACCTGCAATAGCAAAAACCTGTCCACGACTAAACTCAAAAGACAGATTTTTAAATAGGAACTGGCCGTCAAAGCCAAATATCAGCTTGTCCACCCTAAGTCGATCAAAGGCTGGCAGCTCCTCAACAGGCTCCTGTTCCCTTTTTTCTACCGAATCAAGAAAACTGAAAATTCGATCTGCCATTTGAGTCGTCATCATGACCAGATGCATCCCATATCCTGCCTCACGAATCGGTGCGAAAAATTCAGTCGCTATCAACACAAAGAAAATCATGGTAAAAAGCGATAAGTTTCCCGCAGCCAATATGCCTGCTGCAACAAAGCCAGAAATCCCAATCCCCAAATACATGACTGCATCCATATATCCGACAGACTGCAACTGAAAACCCAAAAGCTCCATCGTTGCATCACGAAAATCCTCTGCCTGTTCAGCAAACTCCCGCTCATATTTACCATCTGCCTGATAAGAATAAAGCGTATTGAGTCCTTGCAGATCATCTAAAAATAGATTTCCCACATCCATATAAGAAGCCCAATAACGAGCCATAATCCTGCGCGAACGTCTCTGCATCAGCATAATGGAAACAGGTATGAAAGGCAAAGACAGGATAAAAATCAAACCTCCCAAAGGAAAAAGAAAGAAAACAATGATTAGTACTGTCAGACAATTAAAATAAGTTCGCAAATTGAGCGATAAGTAGTAGGAATAGTAAGTATCTAAGCTGTCAATCCCTTGCGAAGCCACCGTTAAAATATCCGCAGCTGTCCGGCCGTCCTTAAATTCCCCATCCTTATCTATAAAAACCTGAAAAAATGCTGCTTTAAGTCTGTCTCTAGCAAATTGCGAAGCCAATCCTTGATAGCGTTTAGCCAAAAGAGAAATGGCAAAGCCTAGTCCGTTGAAAAACACCAGCCAACAAAACACCCGAGGAAAAGAGATGACAATCCCATCATACAAGTCAGCCAAAACTTTCGCAATCAAGGCAAAACTCAGAATCCGCATCAAAAACTGCCCCCAAGACAAAAAAGCTGACAAATAGACCAGTTTCAGCTTGGGTCGAATTTGTTCTTTTAAGCGCCCTGTCAGTTCTTTCCTTCGCGCCCTAGACATTTTTTCTTTTTTTGGTATCATGTTTCCCCCTGATAGAAGTCTTCTTTCATTTTAGTCAGTTGCAAATAAAATCCTTGATCCAAGTTACCGTCCACTCTCATAGTCTAGAAAGACAACCTGCCTAATTGAAGCAAATTACAGAATAGATTAAGCAACTATCCTACTTTTATTTACCTGTATTTAATCATTATAGCATTCTGGAAAAAGAATGTAAATTGAATTTTCAGACTTTTTAATCTATTTTGATAGCAAAAAAGACTTCCAAATGGAAGCCTTGTCTAGCGATGACTGATTTTTCTGGTTAGGAAATCCCCTAAAAACTGGATAAAGAAAATGAGGAGCAAGAGCAAAACAGTTGCTAAAATGGTCACGTCTTGATTGAAACGCTGATAGCCATAGGCAATCGCCACATTCCCAAGACCGCCTGCACCAATCGCTCCCGCCATAGCTGTTTCACCGACTAGCGAGATTAAGGTCACCGTTGTCACCCGAATCAAATCTGGTAAGCCCTCGCGTAGATAAACTCCGATGATATCCCATGAGTTGGCACCAACTGCCTGGGCCGCTTCAATCACACCGCGGTCCAATTCAGATAGAACCACCTGTACCTGACGAGCAAAGAAAGGAAAGACTGCCAGAGATAAAGGCACCAAAGCCGCTGTTGGACCAATTCCTGTTCCCACAATCATCCGTGTAAAAGGATTAATCAAAGCTAGGAGAATGATAAAAGGAATGGCTCGAAAGATGGACGTGACCTTGTCCAAGATGAAAAAGGCTGTTTTATTCTCTAAAATGCCACCCGGCGCTGTCAATACAAGGAAGAGTCCAGCCACCAAGCCTAGAATTCCACCAATCAGAAAGGAAATAATCGTCATATAAAAGGTCAGATAAATCGCTGTTCCCCAGCCAGCCTGACCCGCCCAGCCCATTTTATAGACATTGGGCAAAAATGTTTTAATCAAGTCTACCAATCTAAATTCCTCCCTTAAGCACCTTTAATTCTACGCCAGCAGCTTGCAAATTGCTCTGAACTGCCGCAAGATTTTCTGCATTTCCAGATAAAATAACCACCATCTCCCCGACTGGTACATGGTCTAAAATCTCAATGTTGGCATGTAAAATATTGGCCGACACCTGATACTGCTTGTAGATATCATTGATAATGGCTGTATCTGTCACCGTACCGGAATATTTCAAATGCGCCAAAACTGAATCTGCCGGCAGATTTTGGACAATCTTCTGCTGATTGATTTTCACCATCGCTTCAGTGATGCCTGTTGCCGTGGTGATAAAATCTTTGGTCAATTCGTTCTGCGGATTGGTAAAAATATCCAAGACCGAGCCTTCCTCGATCAATTTCCCGTTCTGCATAACAGCCACGCGATTGGCAATATCTTTGACAATTTGCATCTCATGCGTGATGAGTACAATCGTCAGCCCCAACTTTTGGTTCAAATCCTGAAGCAAGGCCAAAATTTGCTTGGTTGTTTTAGGATCCAGAGCCGAAGTCGCCTCATCCGAAATCAAGATTTTCGGGTCATTGGCTAAGGCTCTAGCAATCGCCACCCGCTGCTTCTGCCCGCCAGACAACTGAGATGGATAGTTGTCCGCTCGATCTTCCAGGCCAACCAGTTCTAAAAGTTTGCGAACCTTCTCCTCTTTTTCAGCAGCAGACAGAGAGGAGTGCTTCAAGGCAAACGCGACATTTTCTTTGGCCGTCATCTGAGCCATCAGATTAAAATGCTGAAAAATCATGCCTATATCCTTGCGCTTTTCCCGCAGTTGAGCTGCATTCAGCTGGACACTGCCCTTATCATACATCACTGTCCCATCAACGGTAATTTTCCCGTCGGATGGTTTCTGTAATAAATTGATAACCCGCACCAGAGTGGACTTTCCAGCACCGGAATAACCTACGATACCATAAATATCTCCCTGATTAATGTGAATAGTCACATCTTCAACCGCCTTGATGACACGATTTTTCTGAGTGAAAGTGACATCAATGTGGTCTAATTTGATAATTTCATTGCTCATAACTTCTGATTAACTCCTTGATTAATTCAATATGGGTATAATAATCGGCAATCTTGACATTTTCATCGCCACCATGATCCCGACTGTTGGCATTTCCCAAGCCAAAGGCAGCCATCGGAACTTCCAAAGCCTCAAAGACTGTATGCATGGGTCCTGTTCCTGCCGAGGTTGGAAGCACCGAGATGCCTTCTGGATAAAAATCCTTGGCCAGTTCAATGACATTCAGGATAGATGGAGCACTCATATCGCTACGATAGCTCATTTCTCCCAGTGTATAGGTTAATTCTACCTTATCATAGCCATTTTTGTCCAGTTGCTTGCGAATCTTGTCCAAGACATCACGGGGCTCTAAGCCTGGCACCAAGCGCACTTCCATCTTGGCAGATGCATGTGCTGGGAGGATGGTTTTGACTCCCTGACCCTGATAGCCCGAACCGAAGCCTTCAATATTAATGGCTGGCTCAAAATAGAAGCGACGGAGAAATTCCTGCCTTTCCTCCTTCAAGACTGGAAGCTGGAGGCCGTAGATTTCCTTCAATTCTTCTGGTGTCTTCAAAGCATACTGGGCAATCAAAGCCAGCTCTCGCTCATTGGGCTCCTGTACTTGCTCATAAATGCCCTCAACTAAAATTCGACCGTCAGCACTTCGTAGGCTGGAAATGGCATTCATCAAATACCAAGAAGCGGAATTGATGACACCCCCATAGCTAGAATGAATATCGACTTCCGCACTGCGAACAGACATATCAAAGGTGACAATGCCCTTATTCCCACCAGAAATTTCCAACTGGCCTAGATTGTTACGCGTGCCCTGCTCCCAGACCAGCAAATCTGCTCCCCGCAAACGTTTCTTGTGCTTGGCCAGATATTTATCCAAGTCTGTCGAAGCTGACTCCTCAGCTCCCTCCATCATAAAGATGATGTTGACTGGCAGAGAACCTTGCTCTCGGATATATTTACGCACTGCTGTCAAACGCGCAGTAATGTGCCCTTTATCATCATCGACCCCGCGTCCATACATGACACCATAGTGGACCGACAGAGTAAAGGGATCGTTGGTCCAAGGCTGGTCATTGTCGGCCGGTACCGTATCATAGTGGTTGTAGAAAATGATGGTCTTGGCCTCAGGGTTGTCTGACTGAAACTCTGCCAGTACAAAGGGAGCTGTATAGCTATCATCAATCGTCACCTTGGCCCCCGCAGCAGTGAAAATTTCTCCCAGATATGTAGCTACCTCCTTGAGCCCAATTTGCTGGGCAAAGATAGACTTTTTAGAAATCAAGGTCCGCAACACCTCAAAATAGTGTTGGGCTACCTCATCATTTTCAAACTTTTTAATTTGTTCACTCTCAGTTGAGAAAGGCATATTCAACTCCTACTAATCACATTTGTCTAAAGATTATCCGCTATGATTCACGAAAGAGCAAAGACTGACCGTACTGTAAGTCCACAGTTCTTCATTCAAAAATTGCCAAATCATCTCTGCTGATAAAAACTCTAAGTAATAGCAGATAAAGGGCTGGAGAAATCCATTCCCCGCCCTTTTTATCTTCAATTATTTTCTATAAAATCTTACCAAACTGGTTGATCCATGCCATCTGAAGATTCTTCGATGACTTTTTTGACTTCGTCAGTCTGATAAGCCTTGATAATTTTCTTGATGGCATCGGCCTTGTCAGATTTTTCCCAATCTTTCTTAGCAGCAATCAAGTTGTACCAAAGTTTAGAATTTTCATCTGTCTTTTCTTTGTAAAGAGCGCTCTTGTAGTCAATGCCAGCTTCACGAACGAAGGTATTGTTGACAACTGCTGCATCTACAGAAGTAAGAGAAGCTGCTGTTTGAGAAGCATCCAATTCAGAAATTTTCAAGTTTTTCTTGTTTTCTTTGATGTTAGCCACAGTCGCAAGTTTAGTTGAATCCACGTCCAACTTAATCAAACCAGCTGCTTGAAGAAGGTTCAAAGCACGGCTTTCGTTTGTTGCATCATTTGGCACAGCAATGCTTCCGTTTTCTGGAATGTCTTTCACATCAGTATATTTGTTTTTGCCATCTTTAGTACCAGAGTAAAGACGAATTGGTGCGATATAAGTATCTGCTACAGAAACCAAATCTGCATTGTTTTCTTTATTCCAGTTTTGCAGGTAGTAGTAGTGCTGGAAGGCGTTGATATCCACATCACCATCACGAACCGCTTGGTTAGGTTGAGAGTAGTCTGTAAATTGAGTAAAGTCTAATTTAACTCCCGCTTTATCCTTATCAAGGATTTCCTGAACCTTGTTCCAACGCGCTTCTTCTGTATCGCTGAGGCTCATCACGCCGACTTTTACAGTGACTGTTGCACTGTCTGCTGACTTAGCGTCTTTAGATGTTGAAGACGAGCAAGCCGCCAAACCAAACGCTGCAGCAGCGAAAAGTGCTGTTGCACCAAACCATTTTTTCAATTTCATAAGAAAATCTCCTTAATATATATTTTTTATTGATGATGAATGAAAGGAACAAATCTCTTATACCTCACGGAAGAGAGAATCGTTACTTATTTGATATCCTTGGCATCTGGCAAATAGGTGCCCCCAAAGAATTCTTTTGATAATTTTTCAAGCGTCCCATCCTCGTAGAGTTCCTTGATTCGTTTGTTAACGAAGGTTTGGAGCTCTTCCTGTCCGGAGGCAAGGAGCGGATAGACATAGGGTTGTTGGTCACTTGGAAGTTCGATCACTTCAACATTATCCAAGCCTTGTTCTTTAATAATCGTATCCACCGTGATACGCTCAAAAATCTTGTAGTCTGAGCGGCCGTCGTTCAGATTGGCCAAGATTTGCTGGATTGTACCATCTGTATAGTTGATGGTTGTCGGATTAGCACTGTGCTCTTCATTGTACTTTTCCAGCTGTTTGGCTGTTGAAGTCCCTTGAACAACTTCAGTAGACTTGCCACCGATATCATCTAGCGACTTGATGTTCACCCCTTTACGAACCACCAAGACCGTTGGGTTTTTGGCGTATGGATTGGTATAAAGGTATTTGCCAGCACGTTCTTCAGAATAACTGATGTTATTGGCACCGATTTGGTAGCGGTCACTGTCCAAACCAGAAAAAATGGAAGCCCATTTGGTTTTGTTGAAGTTGACTTCGTACTTATCTGAACCTTTAAAGATTTCACGAAGCACCTCAATTTCGTAACCAGTTAGGTTTCCTTCCTTGTCCTCATAAGAGAAAGGCTTAGTCGTTCCAACTGTTCCAATTTCAACTGTCGTTTTCTTTGAAGCACTGTCCTTGCTTGACGAAGACGAGCAGGCCACCAGCAATCCAACTGCAAGACTTCCTACCACAGCAGTGGCGGTATATTTCAATAATTTTTTAATATTCATATTCCTATTTCCTCCTAAAAGCTTGATTCTATCATACCAGATTTAGAAAATCTTGGCCATTATATGTTTTTTATCAGGGCGATAGATTTTCTTTATCACTGATTCGATAGTTCAAACTATTTTCAGGCGATAGAAATCCTGCTTTTCTATAATAACAAAAGAAAGTGACCTTGCCTAGTTCTTATTTTCTATAGAAGACTATAGTTATTTCTTATAGTGCTGAAGGAGAAAAAGGGCGTTTTCGACATAGTAAGGAACAGAGACCTGAAAGGCTGTATCGTCAATCATCATGCTATCATGGTGCAGGTCAGGTGCATCTGCTGCACCATTTGAGCCGATAAAAGCAAAAACACCAGGAATTTTTTCTTGATAAAAGGCAAAGTCTTCTCCAGCAGAAGACGGCTGGGCAGGCAATAGCTCCCCAATATTCTGGGAATTTTCAAAAACAAGCTCTGCTAATTCTAGATCATTATAGGTCACTGGCGGAGTCTGATCCCAGACAATACTGACTTTAGCACCGAAATTCTCCGCAGTATGCTCCACAATACGGATAAAATCTGCTTTCAAACGCTTTTGCAACTCAGGATTAAAACAACGAATGGTTCCTTCAAAGAAGCCATTTTGCGGCAGGACATTCCAAGTCGCCCCAGCCTCAATGTGGGTCACAGACAAAACAACTGGCTCAAAGGGCGAGACAGTCCGAGAAACCAGAGCTTGGAGATTTTGAATCATGCTGATCAGAGTCAGAACCGTATCCACTCCCAAATCCGGTCGAGCCGCGTGGCTGCTGACTCCTTCAACAATCACCTTAAACTTTTCCACACCTGCCATCATGGCTCCCGACTTCAAGGCCATTTGCCCAGCTTTTAACTGGGGCATATTGTGAAAACCGATAATCGCAACCACATCATCCAGCAAACCCGTAGCCAGAACTTGACTGGCTCCCTGAGACATTTCCTCGGCTGGCTGAAAAATCAGGCGAACGGTCCCCTGTAAATCTTCTTCCATAGCCTTGAGCAACTCCGCGGCCCCTAAAAGACTGGCCTGATGAAAATCATGACCGCAGGCATGCATAACACCAGGATTTTGGCTAGCGTATGGCAGACCTGTCTGCTCTAAAATGGGCAGGGCATCAATATCTGCCCTCAAGGCGATCACTGGCTTTCCTTGACCAATTTCGGCAATCAAGCCCGTCTCTAAGCCGGCGTCCAAGATTTTTATCCCCAACTCTCTCAAATAACGACTTAGAAAAGCCGTCGTTTCATACTCTTGCCCAGACAACTCTGGATGCTGATGAAGATAGTGACGCGTTTTTACTAATTTATCATAGAATTGTTTCATAAGCATTCCTCCACAGACAGATTTTGTCAATAAGTATAACATATTTTCCGCTATTACCATAGTCATTAGTCAAGAAGAATCACCAAATCGCAACCATCGTCAACCAGAAAATCGCTCAAAAATTGATCGAGAAAGTCCCTATGACGGCCATCGCTGAAAGCTTAGCTGTTTACATGTCAACCGTCATTCGTAAGTTGAAAGAATTCGAGTTTAAGACGAACCTCAACTACCTTCCAGAACACATGAGCTAGGATGTGGAAACAGTCAGGAAAGTGACTGTTTCAATCGGCAGATAAAGATGAGCTTCATTGCGCAGGATTTTGACTCGCTCAAGATCGTCTCAATTCTGGACGGACGAACGCAAGCAACGATTCGCAAGCACTTTCTGCGCTATTCTAGACAGGTCCGAAACCGCGTCAAGGTCATTACCATGGACATGTTTAGCCCCTACCATGACTTGGCTAGACAACTTTTTCCATGCGCTAAAATCGTCCTCGATCGCTTTCACATTGTACAACATCTCAGCCGGGCTATGAACCGTCTTCGCATCCAAATCATGAATCAATTGGATCGAAAATCGCACGAGTACAGGGCGATCAAACGCTACTGGAAACTCATTCAACAAGACAGTCGAAAACTAAGTCATAAACGCTTTTATCGTCCGACTTTTCGTATGCATTTGACCAACAAAGAGATTCTGGAAAAGCTGCTCTCTTACTCTCAAGAACTCAGAGAACACTATGAGCTCTACCAGCTCTTACTCTTTCATTTCCAAGAGAAACAGGCTGAACATTTCTTTGGACTCATTGAAGAAACAATTTCTTCTGTAAACCCTATCTTTCAGACTGTTTTTAAGACTTTTTTGAAAGATAAGGAAAAGATTATCAACGCTTTGGAACTTCCTTACTCAAATGCTAAGCTAGAGGCCACTAACAACCTTATCAAGGTTATCAAGCGCAACGCTTTTGGCTTTTAGAACTTTGACAACTTCAAAAAATGCATTCTCATCGCTTTGAATATCAAAAAGGAGAGAACCAATTCGGTTCTCTCCAGAGTATGACTTTTCGTTAACCCACTACAGTTGACAAACATACTAAGATTAGTAGTGAAGAAATCTCCGACGGGAGAGAGTACTCACTACTTTTTCTTTATGTTAAAGTAGTGGTGTCTTGTAAAGTCGTAGGGCTCTATGGCGC
>NZ_JBZYCU010000036.1:0-14244 GCF_058933875.1 Streptococcus sp. STC1396
TTTTTTGCATGCCCTTTTATGGCTCAAAAAGTGTTAAAAATAAGACAGTAACCTCGGAATAGCTACTGTCTTATCTCATTTTTCACTTAAAGCCTTGACAGACTTGACAAATGGTAGAAAAGAGCCATAATTATTTGAGAACTAGTGTGTTGCTAGTTCTCTTTCTTTTTCTCACTTATAATAAAATTTTGCTGTAGTAATGCTTTTATAGTATAATGGTTCTATCAAGTTATCGGAGGTGGCCATGGATTTGACAAAAAAGTTTAATAAAAATTTAGATAAGATTGAAATATCCCTGATTCGTCAGTTTGACCAGTCTATTTCTACGATTCCAGGTGTTCTGCGGCTGACCTTAGGAGAGCCAGACTTTCCGACACCGGATCACATCAAGGAGGCGGCCAAGGTAGCTATTGATGCCAACCAGAGTCACTATACAGGAATGAGCGGACTTTTGGAGCTGCGACAGGCTGCGTCTGACTTTGCCAAGGAAAAATACCGTCTGTCCTACAATCCAGAGAATGAGATTTTAGTGACCATTGGAGCAACCGAGGCTCTGTCTGCGACTTTGACGGCTATCCTGGAGGAGGGGGATAAGGTCCTGCTACCAGCGCCAGCTTATCCAGGCTATGAGCCGATTGTCAATTTGGTCGGGGCAGAGATTGTCGAGATTGATACGACAGAAAACAACTTTGTTTTGACTCCTGAAATGCTAGAGCAGGCTATCTTGGAGCAGGGGGATGCGCTCAAGGCGGTTATTTTGAACTATCCGGCCAATCCGACTGGCGTGACTTATTCGCGAGAGCAGATTGAGGCTTTGGCAGCAGTATTGAGCAAGTATGAAGTATTTGTCGTTTGTGATGAGGTTTATTCTGAGTTGACTTATACGGAGCAGGGACACGTTTCTCTGGCGGAATATTTGCCTGAGCAGACCATCGTGATCAATGGCTTGTCCAAGTCTCATGCTATGACGGGCTGGCGATTGGGCTTTATCTTTGCACCGGCTGCTTTTACAGCTCAATTAATCAAGAGCCATCAGTATCTAGTGACAGCAGCCAACACCATGGCTCAATATGCAGCTATTGAGGCATTGACAGCTGGTAAAGATGATGCTCAACCGATGAAGACGGAATACATCCAGCGGCGGGATTACATTATCGAAAAAATGACGGAGCTAGGTTATCAGATTATCAAGCCAGATGGAGCTTTCTATATTTTTGCCAAAATTCCAGCAGGCTACAATCAAGATTCTTTTGCTTTTTTGCGGGATTTTGCTGAGAAGAAGGCTGTGGCCTTTATCCCAGGAGCGGCCTTTGGCCAGTATGGAGAAGGCTATATCCGCCTGTCTTATGCAGCTAGCATGGAAACCATCAAGGAAGCTCTGAAACGGCTCAAGGAGTACATGGAAGACCATGCTTAGACCGTTAACAAGCAAGAGTTTGATTCTCTATAATCGTAATTTTCGAGAAGATGATAAGCTGGTCAAGATTTTTACGGAACAGGCTGGCAAGCGAATGTTTTTCGTGAAACATGCTGGAAAATCTAAGTTGGCACCAGTCATCCAGCCTCTGACTGCGGCAGAGCTCTTGATGAAAATCAATGACGATGGGCTCAGCTATATCGAAGATTACCAAGCTGTGGAAAGTTACGGGCAAATCAAGAGCGATCTCTTTGTCATGGCTTATGCCAGCTACGTGGCAGCCTTAGCAGATGCTAGTATTCAGGACAATCAGCCAGATCCAGCCCTCTTTGCCTTCCTGCAAAAGACACTGGATTTGATGAATCAAGGCCTGGATTATGAAGTCTTGACGAATATTTTTGAAATTCAGATTTTATCTCGCTTTGGCGTTTCTCTGAATTTCCATGACTGTGTTTTTTGCCATCGGACAGGTCTGCCTTTTGATTTTTCCTTTCAATATGGCGGGGTTATCTGTCCAGATCATTATCACAAGGATGCTCATCGCAGCCATCTCAACCCCAATATTCCTTTTTTGCTCAATCAGTTTCAGGCAGTTCAGTTTAGTGAGCTGGAGACGATTTCGCTCAAGGCTGATATCAAGCGACAGATCAGGGATTTTATAGATCAACTCTATGATGAATATGTAGGCATTCATCTTAAATCAAAGAAATTTATCGACTCTCTGGGGGACTGGGGCAGTATTTTACAAGATAAACATGAGGAAGAACAGCATGAAAAAAATAGCTATTGATGCCATGGGCGGAGACAATGCCCCTCAGGCTTTAGTCGAAGGTGCCAATCAGGCTCTGAGAGACTTCGCGGATATTGAGATTGTTCTCTATGGGGATGAGGCCAAGATTAAACCTCTGTTGACAGCGACAGAGCGCGTCAGTATCGTCCATACGGATGAAAAGATTGATTCGGATGATGAGCCGACCAGGGCTATTCGCAAGAAGAAGCAGGCTAGCATGGTTTTGGCAGCCAAGGCAGTCAAAGACGGGGAAGCAGATGCAGTCCTGTCTGCTGGTAACACGGGAGCGCTTTTGGCAGCGGGTTTCTTTATTGTCGGACGGATTAAAAACATTGACCGACCAGGACTTTTGTCCACTTTACCGACTGGAGATGGCCGAGGTTTTGATATGCTGGATCTGGGGGCAAATGCTGAAAATACCCCTCACCATCTGCACCAATATGCTATCTTGGGTTCTTTTTATGCGGAAAATGTTCGTGGAATTAAGCAGCCACGGGTTGGTTTGCTCAATAATGGCACGGAAGCCAGCAAGGGAGACCCTCTGCGTAAGGAAACCTATGCCTTGCTGGCAGCGGATGACAAGCTGAACTTCATCGGAAATGTGGAGGCACGTGACCTTATGGATGGAGTGGCAGATGTTGTCGTAGCAGATGGCTTTACGGGAAATGCTGTACTCAAGTCTATTGAAGGAACTGCGATCAGCATCCTAGGTCAGCTCAAAAAAGCTGTTTTGGGTGGTGGTCTCAAGGCTAAACTAGGAGCCCTGTTGCTCAAAGACAGCCTCCAGGAGATGCGCAAGAGTCTGGACTATTCCAGTGCCGGTGGTGCCGTTCTCTTTGGTCTCAAGGCACCGGTAGTCAAGACACACGGCTCTAGCGATGCCAAGGCCGTTTATAGCACGATTCGTCAGATTCGGATCATGCTAGAGACAGATGTTGTCGGAAAATCTGTGGTTGAATTTTCAAGAACTGAGGAGGAAAAATGAGCGAGAAGGAAATTTACGCAAAGATTGTTGAAGTTATTCAAGAGCATGAAGGGGCAGATTTCTCTGTCAGTCCTGAACTCAGTCTCAAAGATGAATTGGGTGTTGATTCGGTTGATTTGATGGAATTTATCATTGACCTTGAAGATACATTTGAAATCGAGATCCCGGATGAGCAGATTGATCATTTTAAGAATATCTCAGATATAGTAACCTATATTCATGGAAAATTGAAAAAATAAGATATATAAAAAAGTAATCTTTTTGACATGCACTAATCCCTAAAAAGTTGAACAAGCAATGATTGAAAGGAATGAATCCTGTATTAAGCGGGACTCATTCCTTTTAATTTTGTTCGGATTTTCAAGGAGGTTCAATCCGTTTTTGGAGGTTTGTACGGGAATCATTGTAAAATTATTTTGAATATGGTAAAATTAGGGTATAAAAGCACGAAAGGCGAATAATAAAATGTCAAATAAGTTGTTATATTCGGGAAAAGCAAAGGATATTTTTGCGACAGAGGATGAGCATGTGATTTTGGCCCGTTACAAAGATCAGGCAACGGCTTTTAATGGCGTTAAAAAGGAGCAGATTGCAGGGAAAGGGGTATTGAACAATAAAATTTCAGCCTTTATTTTTGAAAAATTGAATACTGCTGGTGTGGCAACGCATTTTATCGAGAAAATCTCAGAGACAGATCAGCTTAATAAAAAAGTTGACATTATTCCCTTGGAAGTGGTGTTGCGTAACTATACAGCAGGCTCTTTCTCTAAACGCTTTGGTGTGGAAGAAGGGATCGCCTTGGACACTCCGATCGTTGAATTTTACTATAAAAACGATGATTTGGATGATCCTTTTATCAATGACGAGCATGTGAAATTCCTAAAGATTGCGGATGACCAGCAGATTGCTTTCTTAAAAGAGGAGACTCGCCGTATCAATCTTCTTTTGTCAGACTGGTTCCACCAGATCGGGCTTAAGCTGATTGATTTCAAGTTAGAGTTTGGTTTTGACCAGGACGGTAAAATTATTCTAGCAGATGAATTTTCACCGGACAATTGTCGGCTTTGGGATGCTGAGGGGCATCACATGGACAAGGATGTCTTCCGTCGCGGCCTAGGCGAGCTGACCGATGTTTATCAAATCGTCTGGGAAAAACTGCAAGAATTGAAGTAAGAAAAGGATAGAAGATACTATGGATAAGCGTATTTTTGTTGAGAAAAAACCTAATTTTGGAATCAAATCTCAGAGCTTGGTCAAGGAATTGACCCACAATCTCCAGTTAAAGACTTTAGCAGAACTGCGCATTGTGCAGACTTACGATGTTTTTAATCTAAGTGAAAGCCTATTTGCGCGTGCGGAAAAACATATCTTTTCTGAGCAGGTGACAGACCGTCTCTTGTCAGAAGTAGAGGTTGTGGAGTCTTTATCTGAGTACGCTTTCTTTGCTATTGAAAGCTTGCCAGGGCAGTTTGACCAGCGGGCGGCTTCAGCTCAAGAAGCCTTGCTCTTACTGGGTAGTTCAAGTCATGTAAGGGTCAATACGGCCCAACTTTACTTGGTCAATAAAGATATTGATGCGACTGAGTTAGAAGCGGTCAAAAACTACCTGCTCAATCCAGTTGATTCTCGTTTCAAAGACATCACGACAGGGATTGCCAAGCAAGAATTCTCAGAGTCAGATAAGACCATTCCAAAATTGACTTTCTTTGAAAGCTATACGGCGGAAGACTTTGTACGCTACAAGGCCGAGCAAGGGATGGCGATGGAAGTGGATGATTTGCTCTTTATCCAAGGCTACTTCAAGTCAATCGGGCGTGTGCCGACAGAAACAGAACTCAAGGTCTTGGATACTTACTGGTCTGACCACTGCCGTCACACAACTTTTGAGACAGAGTTGAAAACTATTGATTTCTCAGCGTCTAAATTCCAAAAACAATTGCAGGCGACTTATGACAAGTATCTAGCCATGCGTGATGAGTTGGGGCGCTCTGAAAAACCGCAAACCTTGATGGATATGGCAACTATTTTCGGTCGTTACGAACGTGCCAATGGCCGTTTGGACGATATGGAAGTGTCTGATGAGATTAATGCCTGCTCGGTTGAAATCGAGGTTGACGTTGATGGTGTCAAAGAACCATGGCTCCTCATGTTTAAAAATGAAACCCACAATCACCCAACGGAAATTGAGCCGTTTGGTGGAGCGGCTACTTGTATCGGTGGTGCCATTCGCGACCCATTGTCAGGGCGTTCTTATGTTTATCAGGCGATGCGCATCTCGGGAGCGGGCGATATTACGGCACCGATCTCTGAGACACGTGCTGGTAAATTGCCACAACAAGTTATTTCGAAGACAGCAGCTCAAGGTTATTCTTCTTATGGGAACCAGATTGGTCTTGCGACGACCTACGTTCGTGAGTACTTCCATCCGGGCTTTGTAGCTAAACGCATGGAGCTTGGAGCCGTTGTCGGCGCTGCTCCTAAGGAAAATGTTGTCCGTGAAAAGCCTGAAGCGGGCGATGTGATTATCCTACTCGGTGGGAAAACAGGTCGTGACGGTGTCGGCGGTGCGACAGGGTCTTCTAAGGTTCAAACGGTTGAGTCTGTAGAGACTGCTGGTGCAGAAGTTCAAAAAGGGAATGCCATTGAAGAACGCAAGATTCAACGTCTGTTCCGTAAGGGTGATGTAACACGTCTCATCAAGAAATCAAACGACTTTGGTGCAGGTGGTGTCTGTGTAGCCATTGGTGAATTGGCCGATGGTCTTGAAATCAATCTTGATAAAGTCCCGCTAAAATACCAAGGTTTGAATGGAACAGAAATTGCTATCTCTGAATCACAAGAACGGATGGCGGTTTTGGTTCGTCCAAAAGATGTGGATGCCTTCGTTGCGGAATGTAACAAAGAAAATATTGACGCTGTTGTCGTTGCGACAGTGACTGAAAAACCAAATCTGGTCATGTACTGGAATGGTGAAATTATTGTAGATTTGGAACGTGCTTTCCTTGATACCAATGGTGTGCGCGTGGTGGTTGATGCTAATGTGGTTGACAGTGATGTAAACGTTCCTGAAGAACGCACAACATCAGCTGCAACTCTTGAAGCAGATACAGTGGCTGTTCTTTCAGATCTTAACCACGCTAGCCAAAAAGGATTGCAAACAATCTTTGACTCTTCAGTTGGTCGCTCAACTGTCAATCATCCACTTGGTGGCCGTTACCAAATCACACCTACTGAGGCGTCTGTACAAAAATTGCCAGTTCAACATGGTGTAACAAATACCGCTTCAGTCATGGCGCAAGGGTTCAACCCTTATATTGCAGAATGGTCACCTTACCACGGTGCTGCTTATGCGGTTATTGAAGCAACAGCTCGCTTGGTTGCAGCAGGTGCTAACTGGTCTAAGGCTCGCTTCTCTTATCAAGAATATTTCCAACGTATGGACAAACAGGCCGCTCGTTTTGGTCAGCCAGTAGCAGCTTTGCTTGGTTCTATTGAAGCACAAATTCAACTCGGTCTGCCATCCATCGGCGGTAAGGACTCTATGTCTGGTACTTTTGAAGAATTGACTGTTCCGCCAACGCTTGTTGCCTTTGGGGTGACAACAGCAGATAACCGTAAGGTGCTCTCTCCTGAGTTTAAGGCTGCGGGTGAAAATATTTACTACATTCCAGGTCAAGCTATTTCACAAGATATTGATTTCGACTTCATCAAAGCTAACTTTGCACAGTTTGAAGCGATTCAAAAAGCACACCATATAACTTCAGCTTCTGCTGTTAAATATGGCGGTGTACTTGAAGCACTTGCGCTTGCAACCTTCGGTAATCACATTGGGGCTAAAGTAGAATTGGATGAGCTTGACACATGCTTGACAGCACAGCTCGGCGGTTTCATCTTTACCTCTAGTGAAGAGGTTGTTGGTGCTAGCAAAATTGGTCAGACTACCACTGGCTTTACACTTGTTGTCAACAACATTGACATTGATGGCCAGAAACTTGACAATGCCTTCCAAGGTAAATTGGAAGAAATTTATCCAACTGAATTTGAGCAAAGTAAAGAGTTACAAGAAATACCAGCTGTAGCTTCTAATGTGGTGCTTAAAACCCAAGAAAAAGTTGAACAACCCTTGGTTTACATTCCCGTCTTTCCGGGGACTAACTCAGAATACGATTCAGCCAAGGCCTTCGAACAAGCTGGCGCTAGAGTGAACTTGGTACCGTTTGTAACACTTAATGAAGCAGCTATTGAAGCCTCAGTTGACACAATGGTTGACAATATTAGTAAAGCAAATATTATTTTCTTTGCTGGTGGCTTTTCTGCAGCAGATGAACCAGATGGCTCAGCTAAGTTTATTGTCAATATTTTACTCAATGAAAAAGTCCGTTCTGCTATTGATAAATTCATCGAAAAAGGCGGTCTCATCATCGGTATCTGTAATGGTTTCCAAGCTCTTGTCAAGTCAGGCCTTCTGCCTTATGGTAACTTTGAAGAAGCTGGTGAAACAAGTCCAACCCTTTTCTACAATGATGCTAACCAGCACGTTGCTAAAATAGTGGAAACTCGTATTGCCAATACCAACTCACCTTGGCTGGCCGGTGTGAAAGTTGGAGATATCCATGCGATACCAGTATCACATGGTGAAGGTAAATTTGTGGTGACGGCAGAGGAATTTGCTGAACTTCGCGACAATGGTCAAATCTGGAGCCAGTATGTAGACTTTGACGGCAAACCATCTATGGATTCTAAATACAATCCAAATGGTTCAGTGAATGCCATTGAAGGTATTACCAGTAAAAATGGTCAGATTATTGGTAAGATGGGACACTCCGAACGCTGGGAAGATGGCCTTTTCCAAAATATTCCAGGAAATAAAGACCAACATTTGTTTACATCAGCAGTTAAATATTTTACAGGGAAATAAAAGATATGTAAAAGATCGGTTTGTAGAAAGGCTATTATGATTCAGTATATTGCAAGGCTAGAAAATGATTTTTCGCTCATAGAACATGGATTTAAAGAACAAGAGCAGAAAGCTTTGAATGATTATCAATCAAATGATAGTGAATATATCAAAAAGTTAGCGCTTTTGGCTTATGAATCTGATGTTTATCAGGTGCGAATGTATGCTGTGTTTCTTTTTGGATATTTATCAAACGATAAAGAAATTTTAATATTCATGCGAGATGAAGTCTCCAAAGATAACAACTGGAGAGTTCAGGAAGTTCTTGCTAAAGCATTTGATGAATTTTGTAAGAATACTGGTTATGAGACGGCACTTCCAACCATTGATGAATGGTTGAAAAATAGCAATCCAAATACAAGAAGATCTGTTATAGAGGGACTAAGAATATGGACAAGCAGACCATATTTTAGAGAGAATCCTACCGAAGCTATTAGACGAATATCTGCTTTAAAAGGAGATACGAGTGAGTATGTTAGGAAATCAGTAGGTAATGCCTTAAGAGATATAAGTAAGAAATTTCCAGATTTAATTAAAGAGGAAGTTAATAATTGGGAATTAGAAAATAAAGAAATTAAACAAGTCTACAAATTGGCAAGTAAATTTATTGAAGTTTAGAATTTAAGCGCAAAAGGTATAAAGAATGACATACGAAGTAAAATCTCTTAATGAAGAATGTGGGGTCTTTGGTATTTGGGGTCATCCTCAAGCCGCTCAAGTCACTTACTTTGGTCTTCATAGTCTGCAACACCGTGGTCAAGAAGGAGCTGGTATTTTAACCAATGATAAAGGTAAGCTCCGTCGTCATCGCGATACAGGCCTTCTTTCAGAAGTCTTTAAAAATCCAGTTAATTTGGAGAAGTTGACAGGTTCTGCTGCTATCGGGCATGTTCGTTACGCGACAGCTGGTGAAGCCTCTATCAATAATATCCAACCTTTCCATTTCAAATTTTACGATATGGAGTTTGGTTTGGCGCATAATGGTAATCTGACCAATACCCAGACCTTGAAAAAAGAATTGGAGCGTAACGGAGCTATCTTTTCGTCTTCATCAGACACAGAAATCTTAGCTCACCTTATCCGTCGTAGCCATAATCCAAGCTTCATGGGAAAGGTTAAAGAGGCTCTGAGTACTGTTAAGGGGGGCTTCGCCTATCTCCTCATGATGGAGGATAAGCTGATTGCGGCTCTTGACCCTAATGGTTTCCGACCTCTTTCAATTGGACAAATGGCCAATGGTGCTATTGTTGTTTCCAGTGAGACCTGTGCTTTTGAAGTGATTGGTGCTACATGGCTGCGCGATGTCAAACCGGGAGAAGTTGTCATCATTGATGACCAAGGCATTCAGTATGATACCTACACAGACGAGACGCAGTTAGCCATCTGCTCAATGGAATATGTCTATTTTGCCCGTCCTGACTCAGTGATCCATGGTGTCAATGTTCATACAGCTCGCAAAAATACAGGACGCCGTTTAGCTAAAGAATTTAAGCATGAAGCGGATATTGTTGTCGGTGTTCCCAATTCATCACTTTCTGCGGCCAGCGGATTTTCTGAAGAATCTGGTTTGCCAAACGAGATGGGACTCATCAAAAATCAATACATCCAGCGGACCTTTATCCAGCCAACACAGGAACTGCGTGAGCAGGGTGTTCGGATGAAGTTGTCAGCAGTGTCAAGTATTGTCAAGGGTAAGCGCGTGGTGATGGTGGATGATTCTATCGTTCGGGGAACAACCAGTCGTCGGATTGTTCAGCTCCTACGTGAAGCTGGTGCGGCAGAAGTCCATGTGGCGATTGCCAGTCCCCCACTTAAATACCCATGTTTTTATGGTATTGATATTCAAACACGTCGTGAATTAATTGCAGCTAACCATACTGTAGACGAAACTTGCGAGATTATCGGAGCAGACAGTCTGACTTATTTATCTTTGGATGGTTTGATTGAGTCCATCGGCTTAGAGACAGATGCTCCAAATGGCGGTCTCTGTGTGGCCTACTTTGACGGGAACTATCCAACTCCACTTTATGATTATGAGGAGCGTTATCTGGAAAGTCTAAAAGAAAAAACGAGTTTTTATTGATAGGCTAAACTAAATAGCAGCTCTGCTATTTTCAAAAGAAAAATGAGGAAAATGAAATGACAAAAAATGCTTACGCTCAGTCTGGTGTTGACGTTGAAGCGGGTTATGAGGTTGTTGAGCGAATCAAAAAGCATGTAGCTCGTACGGAGCGTCTTGGTGTTATGGGAGCGCTGGGTGGTTTCGGTGGGATGTTTGATTTGTCCCAATTGAATGTTAAAGAACCTGTCTTGATTTCAGGGACTGACGGTGTGGGAACCAAGCTCATGTTGGCCATCAAGTATGATAAGCACGATACCATTGGTCAGGACTGTGTGGCCATGTGTGTTAATGATATCATCGCGGCTGGTGCTGAGCCACTCTACTTCCTGGACTATATCGCAACTGGTAAAAATGAACCTGCAAAATTGGAGCAGGTGGTCGCAGGTGTTGCTGAAGGTTGTGTGCAGGCAGGTGCAGCCCTCATCGGTGGAGAAACGGCTGAAATGCCTGGCATGTACGGTGAAGATGATTACGACTTAGCTGGATTTGCAGTTGGTGTGGCAGAAAAATCTCAAATCATTGATGGCTCAAAAGTGGCTGAAGGTGATGTGCTTCTGGGGCTGGCTTCCAGCGGTATTCATTCTAACGGCTACTCCCTCGTTCGCCGTGTTTTTGCCGATTACACAGGGGAAGAAGTCTTTCCAGAATTGGAAGGTAAGAAACTCAAGGAAGTCCTTCTTGAGCCAACTCGTATCTATGTAAAAGCAGCTCTGCCATTGATAAAGGAAGGGCTGGTCAACGGGATTGCCCACATCACAGGTGGTGGCTTTATCGAAAATGTCCCTCGTATGTTTGCAGATGACCTGGCTGCAGAGATTGAGGAAAGCAAAGTTCCAGTCCTTCCGATTTTCAAAGCCCTTGAAAAATACGGTCAGATCAAGCACCAAGAAATGTTTGAAATTTTCAATATGGGTGTCGGGCTTATGCTGGCAGTTAGTCCTGAAAATGTAGACCGTGTTAAGGAATTGTTGGATGAACCAGTTTATGAAATTGGTCGCATCGTCAAGAAAGAAAACGAAAGTGTCATCATCAAATGAAAAAAATAGCGGTTTTTGCCTCTGGTAATGGCTCAAACTTTCAGGTGATTGCCGAAGAATTTCCAGTGGAGTTTGTTTTTTCAGACCATCGTGACGCCTATGTGCTCGAGCGTGCCGACAAGCTTGGCGTTCTGTCCTATGCTTTTGAACTCAAGGAGTTTGAGAACAAGGCAGAATACGAAGAAGCAATTGTCAAGCTCTTGGATCAGCACCAGATTGACTTGGTTTGTCTAGCAGGCTATATGAAAATCGTTGGGCCAACCTTATTGGCGGCTTATGAAGGTCGAATCATCAACATTCATCCCGCCTATCTGCCAGAATTTCCAGGAGCTCATGGGATTGAGGATGCTTGGAATGCTGGCGTTACTGAGAGCGGCGTTACCATTCACTGGGTGGACTCCGGTGTGGATACAGGCAAGGTTATCAAACAAGTTCGTGTGCCGCGGCTGGCTGATGATACCATTGAAAGTTTTGAAGCCCGGATTCATGAGGTGGAGTACAAGTTGTATCAAGAGGTTGTCAAGACTCTAATTGCAGAGTGACATTTTGGTGATTCGTAGAATATCTTTGATTTTAAATTACCATCAGCGACTGTTGCCGATGATGGCTTCAAACGGAGGTATTTGTAATGCTAGCATCTAAAAAAACAACTCAGTATGTATTTTACGCCTATCTGCTTTTATTGACTTGGGGAATTTTATTTAAATTTGAAACAAATCCTGGATCCATAGTATTTTTCTTAGCTCCTAGATATATCAATTGGATTCCATTTTCAGAACCACTCATAGTCAATGGAAAAATTGTTATGGCTGAAATGCTATTTAATCTGGTTTCTTTTATTCCTCTAGGTGTCTGCCTGCCTTTGGTGAAATCACCTTGGTCTCGTTGGAAAATTGCTGGCGCAGGCTTGTTGCTCAGTTTAGTTTACGAATGCTTACAGTATATCTTAGCCATTGGTGCGACAGATATGACGGATTTGATTTTAAATACTCTAGGAGTTTGTGTAGGATTATTAATTTATCCATTATTTAAAAAAGTGCTAAAATCACAGACTAGAAAATGGGTCAATATCATAGGGATGATTGTGCTTGGCCTTGCTTACCTTATTTTGCTGTTACTGATTGTAATTGGTGTTTAACTAATTCTAAAAAAGGAGAACATAATGACGAAACGCGCCTTAATCAGCGTCTCAGACAAAGCGGGCATTGTTGAATTTGCCCAAGAACTCAAAAAACTTGGTTGGGATATTATCTCGACAGGTGGAACCAAGGTTGCCCTTGATAGTGCTGGGGTGAAGACCATTGCTATTGATGATGTGACTGGTTTTCCAGAAATGATGGACGGTCGTGTCAAGACCCTTCACCCCAATATCCACGGCGGCCTTTTGGCTCGTCGCGACCTTGACAGCCACCTTCAAGCTGCAAAAGATAATCACATTGAATTGATTGACCTTGTTGTGGTTAACCTTTACCCATTCAAAGAAACTATTCTGAAACCATATGTGACTTATGCTGATGCGGTTGAAAACATTGATATCGGTGGTCCATCCATGCTTCGCTCTGCTGCTAAAAACCATGCTAGTGTTACAGTTGTTGTTGACCCAGCTGACTACGATGTTGTTTTAGATGAATTGACAGCTAATGGTGAAACAAACTTTGAAACGCGTCAGCGCTTGGCAGCCAAAGTTTTCCGTCACACAGCAGCTTACGACGCTTTAATTGCGGAATATTTCACAAAACAAGTTGGTGAAACAAAACCTGAAAAACTCACCATCACTTATGATTTGAAACAACCCATGCGTTATGGTGAAAACCCTCAACAAGACGCGGATTTCTACCAAAAAGCTTTGCCAACAGATTATTCTATTGCATCAGCCAAACAGCTTAACGGTAAGGAATTGTCCTTCAACAATATCCGTGACGCGGATGCTGCTATCCGTATTATCCGTGATTTCAAAGATCGTCCAACTGTAGTGGCTCTCAAGCACATGAATCCGTGTGGTATTGGTCAAGCTGATGACATCGAAAAAGCTTGGGACTACGCTTATGAGTCAGACCCAGTGTCCATCTTTGGTGGGATTGTCGTTCTCAACCGTGAGGTGGATGCTGCGACAGCTGAGAAGATGCATGGTGTCTTCCTTGAAATCATCATCGCACCGAGCTATACAGATGAGGCGCTAGCGATTTTGACCAACAAAAAGAAAAACCTGCGGATCCTTGCCTTGCCATTTGATGCTCAAGATGCCAGCGAAGTGGAAGCTGAGTATACAGGCGTTGTTGGCGGTCTCCTTGTTCAAAACCAAGACGTGGTCAAGGAAAGCCCAGCTGACTGGCAAGTGGTGACCAAACGCCAACCAACTGAGACAGAGGCAACAGCTCTTGAATTTGCTTGGAAGGCCATCAAATACGTCAAATCCAACGGAATCATCATAACCAACGACCACATGACACTCGGTGTTGGTCCAGGTCAAACCAACCGTGTGGCTTCCGTTCGTATTGCGATTGACCAAGCCAAAGATCGTCTTGATGGTGCTGTGCTTGCCTCTGACGCCTTCTTCCCATTTGCGGACAACGTGGAAGAAATTGCAGCCGCAGGTATCAAGGCTATTATCCAACCGGGTGGCTCTGTCCGTGACCAAGAGTCTATCGACATGGCTGACCAGTATGGGCTGACCATGATCTTTACAGGGGTTCGGCATTTCAGACATTAAGAAATATTGAAAATCCTCGGCTTAATGAACCGCACCCAAAAAGTTGGACAAAAAATATTAGTGAAAGGATTTGGTTCTGTACTGAACAGGGCTGAGTCTTTTTAGCTTTGCTTTAATACGCTTGTTGTTGTAGTAAAAAATATAATCCGTGATGGCTTGTTCCAAGTGATCCAGTAATTTGAAACTCTCCTCAAATCCGTAAAACATCTCTGTTTTCAAGATACCA
>NZ_JBZYCU010000037.1:0-12937 GCF_058933875.1 Streptococcus sp. STC1396
TACGCATAACAAACTTTACGATTACTCTTTGACCCAAAATCGATAAGGCTGTCTATGCCGTATTATTGGAACACCTTGTTTCAAAAAATACCAGATGAGGTGTTTTTTTTTGCATGCCCTTTTATGGATCAAAAAGTGTTAAAAATAAGACAGTAACCTCGGAATAGCTACTGTCTTATCTCATTTTTCACTTAAAGCCTTGACAGACTTGACAAATGGTAGAAAAGAGCAAATAAAAAAAGACAAACATCTCATCTTGATGCTTGTCTTCAGTCAGAAACCGAGTTCAACTCGGTTTTTAATATTTTCTGAATCGTTGATAACGATTTTCCAATAATTCTTTCAGAGGCAGTTTGGAAAGTTGAGCCAGCTCAATACTGATTTCTTCCTTGACCGCAGCTAAGAGTTCGTATTTATTGAATCCACGTTCTGGAATAACCTTATCCACAACTCCCATCTGAAGCAGTTCATGGGAAGTGATTTTCATCAGCTCAGCTGCCTCCATAGCCCGACTGCCATCTTTCCAAAGAATAGAAGCAAAGCCTTCTGGGCTTAATACCGCATACATGGAATTTTCCAGCATCCAGACCTTGTCTGCAACAGCCAGTGCCAGAGCTCCACCTGAGCCGCCCTCACCGATGATAATGGCAATAATGGGCACCTTAAGGTCACTCATTTCCATGAGATTGCGGGCAATCGCTTCTCCCTGCCCACGCTCCTCAGCGCCGACACCAGGATAAGCTCCCGCAGTGTTGATGAAAGTCACAACTGGACGCCCGAATTTCTCTGCTTGCTTCATCAAACGCAGAGCCTTGCGATATCCTTCGGGATGAGGTTGACCAAAATTTCGACGTAGATTATCCTGGAGATTGCGACCTTTCTGAATCCCGACAACCGTTACAGGCTGGCCCTGTAAGGTTCCAATACCGCCAACAACGGCACCGTCATCACGAAAAGAACGATCTCCGTGCAATTCCACAAAGTCATCAAAAATCCCCTGAGCAAAATCTAAGGCTGTTAAACGCGCCTGATTACGCGCTTCCTTGATGATCCGAATGATTCTTGTCATAGGCCACCTCCATGAAAGCTTAAAAGTGTAACAATCGTATCACGTAATTCACCACGCTTGACAATTGCATCAACGAAACCATGTTCCAGTAAAAATTCAGCCTTTTGGAAATCATCTGGCAATTTCTCTCTTACAGTAGACTCAATGACCCGACGGCCAGCAAAACCAACCAAAGCTTGAGCTTCTGCTAAAATGATATCGCCTTCCATAGCAAAGGAAGCCGTGACACCGCCTGTTGTCGGATCTGTTAGGACTGTCAGATAAAAGAGCCCCGCTTTGGAGTGGCGTTGCACAGCAGCAGAGGTCTTGGCCATTTGCATGAGACTCATAATGCCTTCCTGCATCCGAGCACCGCCAGACGCTGTGAAAAGAATGACTGGCAGCTTCTGTTCTGTCGCATACTCAAAGAGACGGGTTATCTTCTCCCCTACAACAGTTCCCATGGAAGCCATGATAAAGTTGGAATCCATGATTCCCAGAGCAATTTTTCGGCCTTTAATCAGAGCTGTACCAGTCAAAACGGCCTCATCCAAACCTGTTTTTTCACGCATCTGCGCCAGTTTTTCCTTATAATGAGGAAAACGCAGCGGATCCGTTGTCTCAATCCCAGTGAACAGTTCATCAAAGCTATTCTCGTCTGCGATTAAGCTCAAACGTTCAAATGCAGTAATACGGAAAGTGTAGCCACAATTTGGACAAATCCGTTCGCTTCCCAAATCTTTTTGATAAATGGTGTGCTTACACCCTGGACACTTGGAGAATAGTTCATCTGGCACCTCTGGTTTAGCCTGAGGCGTCTCACGAATCGCCCGATTCGGATTGATTCGGATATATTTATCCTTTTTTGAAAACAAAGGCATTGCTTACTCCTTTATCAAATCTAAGAGTGATTCTGTCTAATTAAAACAAAACCACTCTCTGTCACTTAATTTTTATCTTGATAAGCTGGGAGAAATTTTTCCATTAGAAAAGCTGTATCGTAGTCTCCCGCAATCACGTTCGGATCAGAAATCAAATCCAGCTGGAAACTGCTATTGGTCACAACACCGTCAATTTCTAGCTCATAGAGAGCCCGCTGCATTTTCATCAGCGCATCAAAGCGGTTTTCTCCATGGACGACAATCTTGGCAATCATGCTGTCATAGTACGGTGGGATAGTGTAGCCGGGATAGACAGCTGAATCCACGCGCAACCCCACTCCTCCGCTAGGTAGATAAAGGTTAGAAATTTTACCAGGACTCGGCGCAAAGTTAAAGGCTGGATTTTCAGCATTGATCCGACACTCAATTGCATGGCCCCGGATTTCAATATCATCCTGTCCAAAGGACAGTTCCTGCCCATTAGCAATCTTGATTTGCTCCTTGACGATGTCAATCCCTGTCACAAACTCTGTAACAGGATGTTCCACTTGAACCCGGGTATTCATTTCCATAAAGTAGAACTCACCCTTGGCTTCATCAAGCAGAAACTCAATCGTTCCAGCATTTTCATAGCCGACGGACTCAGCAGCTCGAACAGCAGCTTCTCCAATCTGCTGGCGCAGGGTTTTGCCAATCGCCACTGATGGGCTTTCTTCCAGCACCTTCTGATTGTTACGCTGCAAAGAGCAATCCCGCTCCCCCAAGTGAACCACATGGCCCTGCTGATCTGCCAGGATTTGCACTTCGATATGGCGCGCCGGATAGATGACTCGTTCCATATACATGGCACCATTACCAAAGGCCGCTTTAGCTTCGCTAGAAGCAGACTCAAAAGCCGCTACTAAATCCTCAGCCTTTTCAACCTTACGGATGCCCTTGCCGCCACCGCCGGCAGAAGCTTTGAGCATGACTGGGTAGCCAATCTTTTCGGCTACTTCCAAGGCTTCTTTAGAAGTATACACCTCTCCATCAGATCCTGGAATAACTGGTACTTTGGCCTTAATCATCTGCGCTCGGGCATTGATCTTATCCCCCATCAGATCCATGACAGTACCTGATGGTCCAATAAACTTAATACCGACTTCTTCGCACATGGTCGCAAATTTGGAATTTTCACTCAAAAAACCAAAACCGGGATGAATGGCTTCTGCCTCGGTCAAAACAGCAGCCGAAAGTACCGCATTCATATTGAGATAAGAGTCTGTAGATTTGGCTGGGCCGATACAGACTGCCTCATCAGCCAGTAAGGTATGGAGCGCTTCCTTGTCAGCCGTTGAATAAACTGCTACTGTCGCAATCCCCAACTCGCGGGCCGCGCGAATAATTCTGACCGCAATTTCCCCACGGTTAGCAATTAAAATTTTACGAAACATGGTGAAATCTCCTCTTTCTTACTGACCAATCGCAAAGGTCAAGGTTCCGCTAGCTGCAAGTTTTCCGTCAACCTCAGCCTTAGCTTCTACCACTGCAATGGTTCCGCGGCGCTTGACAAACTTGGCAGTCATAATCAATTGATCACCTGGTACGACTTGCTTTTTGAACTTAACCTTGTCCATGCCAGCATAGAAGACCAGCTTGCCCTTATTTTCTTCTTTAGACAATTCCAGCACACCAGCCGTTTGAGCCAAAGCTTCCATAATCAAAACACCTGGCATGACAGGATACTGAGGGAAATGTCCGTTAAAGAATGGCTCGTTGATTGTCACATTTTTCAGGGCGACAATCTCATCTTCACTGACTTCCAAAACGCGGTCCACCAAAAGCATCGGATAGCGATGCGGAAGTGCCTCTTTTATTGTATTGATATCAATCATTTGATGCGTACCAGCCCTTTCCCAAACTCAACCATTTCTTCATTTTGGACTAAAACTTCCGTGATAACACCATCTTTAGGAGCAGGCACTTCGTTCATTACCTTCATAGCCTCGATAATCATCAGGGTTTGTCCTTTTTTCACTTGGTCACCTACGTTCACAAAAGCTGGTTTATCTGGACCTGCGGCCAAGTAGGCCACGCCGACCAATGGACTTTCCACGACATCGCCTTCAGCAGCAGGGGTTGGAGCCTCTGGAGCCACTTCAGGCACTGCAGTTGGAGCTGCTTGGGGAGCTGGCTCAAGCACAGGTGCGCTTGCAGCCTGCAAGGGTGCGGCAAGCGGAGCTGTACTGACTGCTGGAGTTACTGGCACTGCGGCTTGCCCTTCATTCTTACTGAAAGTCAGCTCATCGCTTTGGTTTTTATAAGAAAATTCACGCAGGCTTGATTGGTCAAACTGAGCCATCAAGTCTTTAATTTCATTGATATTCATCTAGTCCTCCCAACGCTTGAATGCCAGAACAGCATTGTGACCACCAAAGCCAAATGTATTGGAAATCGCATAAGGAATTTCCTGCTCCTTGCCTTCCCCAAATACAACATTTGCTTCAATATAATCTGATACTTCTCTTGTACCAGCTGTTTTTGGTACAAAGCTGTGGCGCATCGCTTCAATAGTCGCAATCGCTTCGACTGCACCAGCTGCCCCGAGCAGGTGACCGGTGAATGATTTAGTAGATGAAACAGGAACATCCTTACCAAGAACTGCAACAATAGCACCACTTTCACCCTTTTCATTAGCTGGAGTTGAAGTTCCGTGGGCATTGACATAAGCAACATCTGCTGGGCTAATCTCTGCTTCAGCAAGAGCCAATTTAATCGCCTTAATAGCACCCTGACCTTCTGGATGCGGAGAAGTCATGTGGTAAGCATCACAGGTATTTCCGTAGCCAACTACTTCAGCAAGAATCGTTGCTCCACGTTTTTCAGCATGCTCCAGACTTTCAAGAACCAGCATACCTGAGCCTTCCCCCATAACAAAACCATTCCGGTCTTTATCAAAAGGAATAGACGCGCGAGCAGGATCTTCTGTCGTGGAAAGAGCCGTTAAAGCTTGGAAGCCAGCAATCGCAAATGGTGTGATAGAAGCTTCTGAACCACCTACCAACATCACATCTTGGAAACCAAATTTGATAGAGCGGAAGGCATCGCCAATCGCATCATTTGAAGAAGCACAAGCTGTATTGATTGATTTACAGACTCCATTTGCTCCGAAGCGCATAGCCACATTCCCAGCTGCCATATTTGGCAGAGCCTTTGGCAAGGTCATCGGTTTGACACGTTTCGGACCTTTCTCATGCAAACGAATGACTTGATCTTCGATTTCCTTAATGCCACCGATACCAGATGCAACGATGACACCAAAGCGGTCTTTGTCGATTGCTTCTACATCAAGATTAGCATTTGTTACCGCTTCTTGAGCTGCATACAAGGAATACAAAGAATAATTGTCAAAACGATTGGTATCTTTCTTGATAAAGTATTTATCAAAAGGAAAGTCTTGGACCTCTGCCGCATTATGAACAGCAAAATCGCTGTGATCAAACTTGGTGATGGGACCAATCCCAATCTTACCTTCTTTTAAACTATTCCAAAATTCTTCTGGTGTATTTCCGATGGGAGAGGTTAATCCATAACCTGTTACAACAACTCGATTTAGTTTCATAGTGAACTCCTTTATGATGATTGGTGAACTTTCAAATCCAAATTCATTTGAAATTACTGCATGGTCAGCCCGCCGTCAATCGTGATGACTTGACCGGTAAGATATTCCTGTCTCGCCAAGAACAAGGCAACATCAGCCACTTCTCCGGTATTCCCGAACCGTTTCATTGGGATTTGAGCAAGGGAGGCTTCTTTGATTTTTTCAGGAAGCCCGTCTGTCATATCCGATTCGATAAAGCCTGGGGCAATTACATTGACACGGATATTGCGCGCTGCCACTTCACGGGCAACCGACTTAGAAAATCCAATCAAGCCAGCTTTAGAAGCTGCATAGTTGGCCTGACCGACATTACCAGTCAAACCGACAACACTTGATAAGTTAATGATTGCTCCCTGGCGAGCCTTGGTCATTGGTTTCAAGACAGCTTGTGTCATATTAAAGGCACCAGTCAAGTTGACCTTCAGCACTTGCTCGAAGTCTTCCTCTGTCATCTTAAGCATGAGCTTATCTCGAGTAATCCCAGCATTGTTAACCAAGACATCTACAGACCCTAAAGCCACAATCGCCTCCTCAACCATTCGCTTGGCATCAGTACCATCAGACACATCGCCTGAAATAGCCACGACCTTGATCGGATAACCAGCAAACTCAGCTAAAACGTCATCTGAAATTTGACCGCGCCCGTTCAAGACAATATTGGCACCTGCACTTGCAAACTTATGTGCAATGGCCAAACCGATTCCACGGCTAGAGCCAGTAATAAAAACATTTTTATTCTTTAATTCCATTGGTATTCCCCATTATTTTTCTAGTAGGGCTGTCAAAGTGTCTACACTTTCAACATGATGAACAACTGCTGATTTATCAATTTTCTTCATAAAGCCAGACAGGACTTTCCCTGGACCAATCTCGATAAATTCTGTCGCACCAGCTTCCTGCATTTTAGCGATACTGTCATAGAAACGAACTGGCTCCATGACCTGACGGGTCAACAATTCTTTAATTCTACCAGCTTCCATAATATCCGCTTCTGTATTGCCAACTAATGGAAGCTGAAATTCAGCAAATTCCGTTTCAGCCAAAGCTTGAGCTAATTGCTCACTAGCTGGTTTCAAGAGAGCCGTATGGAAAGGACCTGAAACATTCAGCGGAATCAAGCGTTTCACACCTGCTTCCTTGAGTAATTCCACCGCCTTGTCCACCGCTGCCGCATCGCCCCCAATGACGATTTGACTAGGAGTATTGTAGTTGGCTGGAGAAACCAGTCCCAGCTGACTAGCCGTCTGACAGGCTGCCTCAATGAGAGAGACCTCTGCATTTAAAACTGCTACCATTTTACCAGAGCCAGCAGGGGCAGCTTCTTCCATAAAAGCTCCGCGTTTAGCGACTAGAGCTACCGCTGTTTTGAAGTCCAGCGCACCAGCAGCTACCAAGGCAGAGTATTCACCCAGAGAAAGACCAGCCACCATATCAGGCTGGATTCCTTTTTCAGCCAGCAAGCGATAAATAGCAACAGAAGTTGTCAAAATTGCTGGCTGAGTATAGCGAGTTTGGTTAAGTTTTTCCTCATTCTGGTCAATCAATTCCCGAACATCATAGCCCAGAACCTGGCTAGCTTCCTCAAAGGTCGCCTTGACCACGCCATACTGATCATAGAGGTCACGAGCCATCCCCAGATACTGGGCCCCCTGACCGGCAAAGAGAAAGGCTGTTTTAGTCATTTCTAGTCACTCCTGCCCAACGTTTTGCTTCTTGCTGAATCTTTTCAGCAGCGCCATAATAAATATCCTTGAGAATTTCTTCTACTGTTTCTTCCTTGCTAACCAAGCCGGCAATCTGACCGGACATGACCGAACCATTTTCCACATCGCCACGGACAACCGCATTGGCCAAGGCACCAGCTCCCAGATTTTCAAAAACAGTCAAATCTGGATTTTCTTGCTTGAAGGCTTCTTTTTCTGCCTTTTCGAAATCACGAGTTAGCTTATTCTTGATAGCACGAACCGCATGGCCGAAATGCTGAGCAGAAATTGTCGTATCAATATCCCGAGCCTTCAAGATCATATTTTTATAATTTTGGTGGGCATTGGATTCCTTAGCAACGACGAAGCGTGTTCCAACCTGAACAGCTTCAGCTCCCAACATAAAGCCAGCTGCCGCCCCTGGTCCATCTGCAATACCACCAGCTGCAACAACTGGGATATTCACAGCCTCTACAACCTGACGTACTAAAGACATGGTAGTCAGTTTACCGATATGGCCACCGGCCTCCATCCCTTCTGCAATAACCGCATCCGCTCCGATTTTTTCCATCCGTTTAGCTAGAGCTACACTTGGTACAACTGGGATTACGGTAATGCCTGCTTCGTGGAAGCGAGCCATGTACTTACTTGGATTGCCCGCGCCAGTCGTCACCACTTTAACTCCTTCTTCAATGACAAGATCCACAATATCTTCTGCAAAAGGAGAGAGAAGCATGATATTGACACCGAAAGGACGGTCTGTCAAAGACTTGATTTTGTCAATATTGGCCTTCACCACTTCCTTAGGAGCATTTCCACCACCGATGATGCCAAGACCACCAGCTTTTGAAACCGCACCAGCCAAGTCACCGTCCGCAACCCAGGCCATTCCACCTTGAAAAATAGGATATTTAATATCTAATAATTCTGTAATTCGTGTTTGCATAATACCTTCCTCTAATCATTGCTTAAGTAATAGCTGGATTCCAAACTACCACATGCGAGATGTATTTCTTTACTTTGACAGTCAAACTATTACCTAAACAAGAGAGAATATCTCACGATACTCTCAAGTTCTTGTTTATTTTGTTTTTTCTTCTACGTAAGCAACCAAGTCACCAACTGTATTTAAGCCTTCTTCAGTTTCGATTTGGATGTCAAAAGCATCTTCGATTTCTGAAATAACTTGGAACAAGTCCAATGAATCAGCTTCAAGATCATCGAAAGTTGACTCAAGCGTAACTTCTGATGGCTCTTTGCCAAGTTCTTCAACGATAATTTCTTGTACTTTTTCAAATACTGCCATGGATAGACTCCTTTAAAAATAAATATTTTTTATCAATGTGTTTCCACATGACTAACTAAATTGTAACAATAAGCGTGCCCCATGTCAAACCTCCACCGAAACCTGACAGCAAAATTGTCTGATTTTCGTTCAGCTTAATCAAGTCCTGTTGGACACACTCAGATAATAAAATCGGGATACTGGCTGCACTGGTATTACCATATTCCATCATATTAGCAGGCAGCTTTTCCCTAGTGACTCCCAGTTTCTTAGCCATCTTGTCCAAAATCCGGATATTGGCCTGATGCAACAACAGATAGTCAAGATCATCTACTGAAAACTGGCTTTCCTCAATGGTGCTTTTAATTGATTGAGCCACATCGCGAATAGCAAAGTCAAAAATTGCCCGACCTTCCATTTTCAAATAACGTGTATCTTCTTGCTTCTCTGAAAAAGGTGAAGACAAGCCAAGCCTGCCACTAGTCAGACTCTCACCTCTCAGACCATCTGTAAACTGACTTTCAGCCCAAAAATGCTGTCTTTCTGAAGTTTCAAGTAAAACACCGCCAGCACCGTCACCAAACAATACCGAAGTCGTGCGATCTGACCAATCCACAACCTTTGATAAGGTTTCACTTCCAATGACCAAACCTTTTTTATACCGTCCAGAAGAAATAAATTTCTCACCTGTAGACAAAGCAAAGATAAAACCGCTGCAGGCTGCCGTCAAATCAAAAGCAAAAGCATTCTTAGCGCCAATATTCGCTTGAACCCTAGCTGCAGTAGAAGGCATCATAGAATCAGGCGTAATAGTTGCAACGATGATAAAATCAATCTCATCAGCAGAAATTCCGCCCTTCTCTAACAACTGCTCAGCAACCCTTGTCGCTAAATCACTGGTGGTTTCATTTAAAGATATGTGACGTTTTTTAATCCCTGTCCGGCTTGAAATCCATTCATCACTAGTGTCCATCAATTTTGCCAAATCATCATTCGTGACAATTTGACTAGGAGCATAATGCGCAGTTTGGCTAATCTTTGCGTAGTTCATCATTTCAGCTCCTCTAAAAAATTATATAAGTTATGCAGACCTTTTTGCATCACTTTTCTTTCTTCCGAACTCATTCCTTCAACCACTTGCATGACCATCCGATTATGAAAACGTTTATGAAGACGATACAAAAGTCGGCCATTTTTAGTCAGATTTAGGTGAACCACGCGGCGATCAATTTCTGAACGTCGACGTTCGATATACCCTTTCCGCTCCAAATTATTCAAACTGGTTGTGACAGTCCCCAAAGTAACCATTAATTCTCTTGAAATATCACTTGGAGTTGCATTTGGAGTGGAGCCAATAACATCAATCGTATGCATTTCTTTAATAGAGACATCTTTAAAACGACTGCCTCGGAGGCTGGACTCTTCAATGACCAAGACATTGTTAAAAATCGATGTTAAATAATCATTTACTAGCTGGAAATTCAAAAACCACACCTCCTTAAAAAATACTTTGGCATTCAAATTTTATCAGATATCAAAATAATTTGCAAGCCTTTTTGAAAATTATTTTGAAAATCAAATAATTTTTTATAATTACTCTTGGGATGTAGACCTTACCAATTTTCGTCTATTTCCCTCTAAACTTAGGTCTACGCTTTTCAGTATAGGCTTGAACACCTTCTTTAAAGTCCTCGGTGAATGCAAGGGATTTCTGCAGTTCTAACTCCAACTCTGCATATTCTTTCCAACCGCTGAAGAGACTTTTCCAGACCATTTCTTTCATGGCCCTATAAGAATTAAGCGAACCACGTTTTAATTTTTTAAGAAGTTGGTCTGTTGTTTTTTCCAGTTTTTCAGACTCACAGACTTTATAGAGCAAGCCATAATCCAGAGCCTTCTCTGCTGTCAGAGGTTCCCCGGTCATGACCAGATGGGTCGCCCGTGTCACACCAATCGCCCGTGTCAAAAGATAAAGACCACCTGCATCTGGCGCCAGACCGACCCCGACAAAGGCTTGGATAAAACGCGATTTCTCCGTCGCAATACAGAAATCTGCAGCCACGACCATATTGGCTGCAGCACCTGCAACCGGCCCATCCACACTCATGATGACTGGTTTGGGCAAGCGCTTCATAGCAAAGGAAATATCATTGACCAGCTCTGCAATTTTTACCAAAGATTGGATATCATCAGCACTGACAGCCCTTTGCATTTCAGCCAAATCACCACCGACTGAAAATACTTTACCATTAGCATTGATGACTAAAAATTTCACAGCCTGATCATTTGCGGCAAGTTCAATCGCTTCTAAAATTTCCTCACACATAGGAATATTAAAACCGTTTGAAACTTCCGGACGATTAAAAGTAATGGTCGCTACTTCATCAGCTACCTTGTAAAGAATACCATTGAAAGTCATTCTAGCTCCATTCCCGACTTGATATATTCAGTCGATTTTGTTTTATGATTAAATAATTTGACACTCAAATTATAATGTAGTATCTATTCTAACATAAATAATTTTGAAAGAAAAGAAAAAATAAATAAATTTAAATGATAACCAGATGTTAAGTCATTTACAAAAACTTCACTACTTTTAGAGATTGAAAAAGAAGAATTGAAAAATTTTCAGAATTTTGTTATAATTTTTAAAATAAATATGAGGAGCATCCATGAAAGTTGTAAAATTTGGCGGAAGTTCACTAGCTTCTGCAACTCAATTACAGAAAGTGTTAAATATTGTCAAATCAGATAAGGAACGTCAATTCGTTGTTGTATCAGCCCCAGGAAAAAGAAATGATTCTGATACCAAAGTCACAGATGCTTTGATTAAATACTATCGCGCATACATCGCTGGTGACGATGTTTCATTGCAGCAAAAATGGATTATCAACCGTTATGCAGATATCGTGGCGGAGCTGGGATTAAAGCAAACTATTCTCGATAGAATTTCAAAAAACATTGTTTCATTAGCCACTCTGCCAATTGAAGAAAATGAATTTCTTTATGATACTTTTCTTGCAGCTGGAGAGGATAATAATGCGAAATTAATTGCAGCTTTCTTCAACCAAAACGGAGTTCCTGCTCGCTATGTACATCCAAGAGAAGCTGGACTTTTTGTTTCCAGTGAGCCGGGTAATGCCCGAATTCTTCCATATAGCTATGATAAAATAGAAGAATTAAACAACTCCGAAGAAGTTCTTGTCATTCCAGGATTTTTCGGAGTTACCCGCGATGGACAAATCTGCACATTTTCTCGTGGTGGTTCTGATATTACAGGTTCTATCATTGCTGCAGGTGTCAAAGCAGATATCTATGAAAACTTTACTGATGTCGATGGGATTTTCGCAGCCCATCCTGGCATCGTCCACAAACCACATTCCATTCCTGAACTGACCTACCGTGAAATGCGGGAATTGGCCTATGCTGGCTTTACTGTTCTCCATGATGAGGCCCTGCTTCCTGCTTACCGTGGTAAAATTCCGCTGGTTATCAAAAACACTAACAATCCTGAACATCCTGGAACGCAAATTGTTCATAAACATAGCAAGGAACATTTACCTGTCGTCGGGATTGCTGGTGATGCAGGCTTTGTAAGTATCAATATGTCTAAATATCTCATGAACCGAGAAATCGGCTTTGGTAGACAGGTTCTCCAAATCCTAGAAGATTTGAACATTGGCTGGGAGCACATGCCTACAGGAATTGACGACCTCTCCATCATCTTGCGCGAGCGCGAATTGACCCCTATCAAAGAGGAAGAAATCCTTCGCCAGCTTATCCAAAAAGCAGAGGTTGATCATGCAGAAATTGAACACGACCTTTCCATTATCATGATTGTCGGTGAAAAAATGAAAAGCCATATTGGGGTTACAGCTACCGCAACCAAAGCTCTTTCAGAAAATAATATCAACATTCAAATGATGTCCCAAGGCTCAAGTGAAGTATCTATCATGTTCGTAGTCAATAAAGAGCAAGAAAAAGCTGCTATCCGAGCGCTATATAAAGCCTTCTTTAAACCACAAACAAAAGAATAAATCATCTAAGATTCGTAGTAGACTTGATTATTAGACACTTCCAAAAGCTCACTACCTTCCCGAAGTGAGATTGTCAAGCCATGACAAAAAAAGATGTTCATTTTATAATAAAGATCATCAATCCGTGGTCTTTAACAGAGCATTTTCTAGTCTATCAAAAAATTGGATAAGTAGGGAGCATGAGACAACTCATACATCCTTGTGCATAAATAAAAGGGCTCTATAATTTCTGTAGTGGGTAAATCCACCGCAGGGATTATGGAGCCTATTTTGTTGTAGAAAACATACTAAGATTAGTAGTGAAGAAATCTCCGACGGGAGAGAGTACTCACTACTTTTTCTT
>NZ_JBZYCU010000038.1:0-12401 GCF_058933875.1 Streptococcus sp. STC1396
CGTTTATTCCAACGCATAAGAGAGGCTTTTGAGACTTTGTATCTCCGACAGATAAAGGCGACAGAGGTACCGTTACGATAGGTTTTGACAGCGTGATAGCGGGTATCCAAAGTATGTGGCAGGTAGCGGATGTTTTGTGGTATACTATTCATGAGAAGATTCCTTTTTTTGATGGTTGTGTCAGAACTAATCCTATCAAGGTTTCTTCTTTTTTGGTACTCAGGTCTCACATCTATTGTAACGCTACATGGCTAATTCTTGTGAAAACAATGTATATTTTTAAATTGGAACTTGATTCTTTTATTTTTTATGATATACTTAACTAGTAAAAAATTAACCGGTTAAAGGAGTGGAGAGAAATGATGGATTTAGCACATAAGATTAATCATTTTTTGAATGAGGTCATATTGACAGCTGAGAATCAACATGAAATTTTGATCGGTTCTTGTACGAGTGATGTACGGCTAACGAACACGCAGGAGCACATTTTGATGCTTTTGTCTCAGGAATCTTTGACAAATTCTGATCTGGCGAAACGGCTGAATGTTAGCCAGGCTGCTGTAACTAAAGCTGTTAAGTCTTTGGTGGAGCAAAAGATGTTGCAAACTTTCAAGGATAAGAAAGATGCTCGTGTGACTTTTTATCGTTTGACTGACTTGGCGCGACCGATTGCGGAAGAGCATCAGCACCATCATGTGCACACCTTAGACACCTACCATAGATTGGCAGAGCAATTTTCTTCTGATGAGCAGGAAGTAATTGTGAAATTTTTGGATGCTTTGATTGGAGAAATTGGGAAATGAGATATATCACAGTGGAAAATCTGTCCTTTTACTATGACAAGGAGCCTGTGTTGGAGCATATTCACTATTTTCTGGATAGTGGCGAGTTTGTAACCTTGACGGGGGAGAATGGGGCTGCTAAGACGACACTTGTCAAGGCTAGTTTGGGAATTTTGCAGCCTAAGCATGGGGAAGTTAAGATTTCCAAGACCAATGAGCGAGGTAAGAAACTGCGGATTGCTTATCTTCCTCAGCAGATTGCTAGTTTTAATGCGGGTTTTCCTAGTACGGTTTACGAATTTGTCCAGTCTGGGCGCTATCCGCGCAAGGGCTGGTTTCGCCGTTTGAATGAACACGATGAGGAGCATATCAAGGCTAGTTTAGAGTCGGTTGGAATGTGGGAACATCGGGATAAGCGGATCGGTTCACTTTCTGGTGGCCAGAAGCAGAGGGCTGTGATTGCTCGGATGTTTGCTTCAGATCCGGATATTTTTGTCCTAGATGAGCCGACAACAGGGATGGATGCAGGCAGCAAGGATGAATTTTACAAGCTCATGCACCATAGTGCTCATCAGCATGGGAAAGCTGTCTTGATGATTACGCACGATCCGGAGGAAGTTCGTAAATATGCTGACCGCAACATTCATCTGGTTCGTAATCAGGACTCGCCTTGGCGCTGTTTCAATGTGCATGAAAGTGACAGCGGACAGGAGGTGAGCCATGCTTAATTTATTTTCCTATGATTTTATGCAGCGAGCCTTTTTGGCAGTTATTGCCATGAGCCTCTTCTCACCGATTCTGGGGACTTTCCTGATTTTACGTCGGCAGAGCCTTATGAGTGACACGCTCAGCCACGTTTCACTGGCGGGTGTGGCTTTTGGCTTGATTCTTGGGCTATCACCCACTCTCACAACGGTGCTTGTCGTCATTGTTGCAGCAGTCTTCTTAGAGTATCTGCGAACTATCTATAAGAATTTCATGGAAATCGGGACAGCCATTCTTATGTCAACCGGCTTAGCTATTTCCTTGATTGTTATGAGTAAGGGCAAGAGTTCTAGCTCGATGAGTCTGGACCAGTATCTATTTGGCTCCATTGTGACTATCAGTAGGGAGCAGGTAATTTCTCTCTTTGTCATTGCTGCTGTGGTGCTCGTCTTGACCTTCCTCTTCATTCGCCCCATGTACATCTTGACCTTTGATGAGGATACGGCCTTTGTGGATGGGCTACCTGTGCGGACCATGTCTATTCTCTTCAATATCGTGACGGGTGTTGCGATTGCCCTCATGATTCCAGCTGCGGGAGCCTTGCTTGTTTCGACCATCATGGTCTTGCCGGCTAGTATTGCCCTGCGGATTGGGAAAAATTTCAAGTCGGTTATTTTGCTGGCAAATGCCATTGGTTTCTTTGGTATGATTGCTGGACTTTATATTTCTTACTATGCAGAGACGCCAGCTAGCGCTAGCATTACGATTATTTTCGTCAGCTTGTTCTTGCTGGTCAACCTGGTCAAAAAATTTATGAAATAGGAGCAGAAAATGAAAAAAATTAGCTTACTATTAGCAGGTTTACTGAGTATTTTCTTAGTAGCTTGTTCCAATCAAAAAAATTCAGATGGCAAGCTCAATATTGTCACAACTTTTTATCCGGTTTATGAGTTTACTAAGCAGGTCGCTGGAGATGAGGCCAACGTTGAACTCCTCATCGGGGCTGGGACTGAGCCGCATGATTATGAGCCTTCAGCTAAGGCAGTTGCGACTATTCAGGATGCAGATGCCTTTGTCTATGAAAATGAAAACATGGAAACTTGGGTTCCAGATCTTTTGAAAACTTTGAAAAATAAGGAAGAAACGGTTATTAAGGCGACAGGAGATATGCTCTTGCTGCCTGGTGGTGAAGAGGAAGAAGACCACGACCATGGGGAAGAGGGGCATCATCATGCCTATGATCCTCATGTCTGGCTATCTCCGAAGCGGGCTATTAAAATGGTGGAGCACATCCGTGATAGTCTGAGCAAGTCTTACCCTGACAAGAAAGCTGCTTTTGAGAAAAATGCAGCGGCTTATATCAAGAAGCTGGAAGCCTTGGACAAGGAATATGAAGATGGTTTGGCTAATGCCAAGCAAAAGAGCTTTGTCACTCAGCACGCAGCCTTTAAGTATCTGGCATTGGACTATGGCTTGAAGCAGGTGCCAATTTCTGGACTTTCACCAGACAGTGAGCCATCCGCTTCTCGCTTGGCTGAATTGACCGAGTATATCAAGAAAAATAAAATCAAATATATCTACTTTGAAGAGAATGCTTCTCAGGCTTTGGCTTCTACATTGGCTAAGGAAACAGGAGTAGAGCTTGATGTCTTGAATCCGCTGGAAAGCTTGACCGAAGAGCAGACCAAGGATGGGGCAGACTATATTTCTATCATGCAGGCCAATCTAAAGGCTCTTAAAAAGACTACTGATCAAGAGGGAGCAGAGATTGCTGCTGAGAAAGAAGAAGACGATAAGACTGTTCACAATGGTTACTTTGAAGACAGTGCTGTCAAGGACCGGACCTTGTCTGACTATGCTGGTGAGTGGCAGTCTGTTTACCCTTATCTGAAAGACGGGACCTTGGATCAAGTCTTTGACTACAAGTCTAAGCTGACTGGGAAAATGACGGCAGCTGAATACAAGGACTATTATGACAAGGGCTACAAGACAGATGTTTCCAATATCAATATCACAGACAAGACCATGGAATTTGTGGTAGATGGAAAATTCAAGAAATATACTTATAAATACGTTGGTAAGCACACTCTGACTTACTCTAAGGGAAATCGAGGGGTACGCTTTATGTTTGAAGCGACAGACGAGGATGCTGGCCAGTACAAGTATGTTCAGTTTAGCGACCACAACATTGCACCAACCAAGGCAGCTCATTTCCACATCTTCTATGGCGGCGAAAGCCAGGAAGCACTCTTTGATGAGCTGGAAAACTGGCCGACCTACTATCCAAGTAAGTTGACTGGTCAGGAAATTGCCCAAGAGATGTTGGCGCACTAATGTGAGTAAAGCAAGAAGACGGGACTAGCCCGCCTTCTTTTTTGTATATGAGGAAGTGACAATAAAAAGGCTTGACAATTTTTGATTACAGATGTAAACTAATATAGGATTGAATTACAAACGTAAATGCTAAGGAAGTGCTAGAAAATGGAACAGCAAAATATCAGTCAAGCTGAATGGCAAGTGATGCGTGTGCTGTGGGCCTATCCACACAGTCGCAGTACAGAGATTATAGCCCGTTTGGAAGCTGACTTTTCATGGAAGCCGGCAACCATCAAGACACTTTTGAATCGTCTGAAGACCAAAGAATTTATCGCCATGGAAAAAATTGAGGGTAAGTTTTACTACGATGCTCGGATTTTGGAAGCGGATCATCTGGAAAGTACATGGCAGGCGCTTTTTGATAATATTTGTAATACCAAACACGGAGAGTTGTTGATATCAATGATTGAGAGTCACCAGTTTAGTCAGAGTGATTTGGAGCGGCTCAGTCAGGTTATAGACAAAAAAAGAGTTTCGGCTCCGCTGGAAATTAAATGTCACTGCCCTCAAGGCCAGTGTCGTTGCGGGCACGGAAAGGTGGCGCATTGATGAGCGAGAAGAAAGAATACAGAATCTCTGGTATGACCTGCGCTGCTTGCGCTATGGCGGTGGAGATGGCGGTTAAGGACTTGGCAACGGTTGAGGAAGTCAGTGTTAATCTGGCAACAGATCGGCTCAGTTTGCTTCCTAAGGCGGGATTTGACAGTCAGCAAGTGCTGGATGCTGTAGCTGAGGCTGGTTATCAGGCTGAAGAAAAAGGGGAGAGGCAGCAGGCGGAATATGCTCGGGATGCAGTGGCCAAAGCAGCAGTGCTGGACAAGAAAAAAAGGCAGATTCAGCTACTTTTTACAGCGACTCTACCCCTGCTCTATATTTCCATGGGGAGTATGATTGGCTTACCCCAGCCGAGCTTTTTGGATCATACGCAGGCTCCGCTGACTTTTGTTTTGGCTCAGTTGTTACTGACTCTACCGGCCCTCTGGGTCGGACGCGGTTTTTATCAGAGAGGTGTGCGTAATCTCATCAAGAGGCATCCGAATATGGATAGTCTGATTGCTGTGGGGACAGGAGCAGCCTTTCTCTATAGCCTTTATGCGAGCGGTCAAGTGTTTGCTGGCCAGCATGCCTTTGTTCATCAGCTTTATTTTGAGTCGGTTTCTGTTATCATCAGTCTGGTTTTGCTGGGCAAATACATGGAAAGCTCAGCCAAAGGTCGGACTTCGCAGGCTATTCAAAGTCTGATTAAACTCCTGCCCAGTCAAGCGACAGTGATTCGCTATGGTCAGGCTGTGGTCATTGATACGGAGGAGATTAAGCTTGGAGATATTGTCCGCATTAAGCCGGGTGAACGTATGCCGGTGGATGGGGTTGTGACGGAGGGACAGACCTATGTAGATGAGTCTATGATGACCGGTGAGAGTCTGCCGGTAGAAAAGAAGGTAGGAGATACGATTACCAGTGCGACGCTAAATCAGAATGGTACCATTGACTACGAAGCGACTAAGGTGGGGGCTGATACGACTCTAGCACAGATTGTTCGTTTGGTAGAGGAAGCCCAAGGGTCCAAGGCTCCCATTGCAGCTTTAGCTGACAAGATATCGCTCTATTTTGTCCCGATTGTCTTAGGCTTGGCGACTGTGGCAGGCTTGGGATGGTATTTTCTGGCGGGTCAGAGTCTTTCTTTCTCCTTGTCCATTTTCATTGCGGTTCTGGTTATTGCCTGTCCCTGTGCGCTGGGCTTGGCGACTCCAACAGCTATTATGGTCGGGACGGGTAAGGGAGCTGAAAATGGCATTCTTATCAAATCTGGCCAGGCTCTAGAAGCGGCCTATCAGCTGGATGCGGTTGTTCTTGACAAGACAGGGACCATCACCGCTGGCCGGCCTAGCCTGACAGACCTTGAAGTCTTTGGGGATTTGCCACGGGCTGAGTTGCTGCGTCTGGTTGCTAGTGGCGAACAGCATTCGGAGCATCCTTTGGCTCGGGCTCTGCTAGCAACCGCTGAGGAAGAAGGTGTTATTCTGTCTCCTGTCAGTGATTTTCAATCCATCTCAGGGCGTGGTCTGAGGGCTCGGGTGGAAGAACGGACGATCTTGATTGGGAATGAAGCTTTGATGGCGGATTACCAAGTTGATGCGAGTCAGGCTCAACAGCGCCTACGGGCTCTTTCTCATCAGGGTAAAACTGTCATGCTACTGGCTGTAGATGGTTGTTTAGCAGGACTTCTGGCTGTGGCAGATACCATTAAGGAAAACAGCCCAGCAGCTATCAGACAGCTGCAGGAATTGGGATTGGAAGTCTTGATGCTGACGGGGGATCGTCAGGAAACAGCAGCCGCTATTGCTCAGATGGTTGGTATCAAACAAGTCATTGCTGGGGTTCTGCCAGACGGTAAGGCAGATGCTGTGAAAAGACTGCAGGAACGAGGGAAGAAAGTAGCCATGGTTGGAGACGGCATTAATGATGCCCCAGCCCTCGTCCAAGCAGAAGTGGGGATTGCGATTGGATCCGGTACCGATGTAGCCATCGAATCAGCGGATATTGTACTGATGCATAGTGAGTTGCAGGATGTAGTCAAGGCCATCCAGCTCAGTCAGGCAACTATAAAAAATATCAAGGAAAATCTTTTCTGGGCTTTTGCTTACAATACGCTGGGCATTCCTGTTGCCATGGGGCTGCTACACCTCTTTGGCGGTCCCCTGCTTAATCCTATGCTGGCAGGGCTGGCTATGAGTCTTAGTTCTGTCTCAGTTGTTGCCAATGCGCTGCGCCTCAACCGTTTTAAGGCTAAATAGGCGTGCATGCTTTAGAAAAGTTCAAAAATACTAAGAAAACACTGGAGGAAATCTCATGAAACAAAAAGTCCAATTAGAACATGTATCTTGTCAAAACTGTGTTAAGCACGTTACAGGGCATTTTTTGAAAATAGAAGGGGTCTCGGATGTGCTTGTGGATTTAGATAGTAAAACTGCTCAGGTCACAGTAGATCGACCCTTGAGTGCAGAAGATTATCAAGCAGCTTTAGCTAAAACCATCTATAAAGTTCTGCAAGTAGAGAATATCTAAAGTTCCATTCTAGTTTGGGAGTGCCTTGTAAAACGAGTTGAAAAAGTCTATACTAGATAGTAGATTTTACTTAGAAAGTGAGAAATCATGAGGAAAAAATCAGTTTATTCTTTGTTGATTTGTATAATGGTGGTGACTTTAGCGGCTTGTTCACACAATAATGAAAATTCCAATCAGTCGACATCAAGCTCGCTGCAACAAGAATCGAGTCAGCAGCCAGAGAGCAGTTCGTCTGCGGTCAGCAGTCAGAGTTCGCTGGATTCAAGTTCAGAACAGACGAAAGAGGAGAAGGAAGCGATGGACATTTCTGCCTTGGTGAATGGTGACTACTCTGGTATCGAGGGAACTTGGCAGGATGCTGCTGGAAATCAGTTAGTGTTTGATGCTAAGGGGCTGGTTTCTGACAGCTATGAACTCTATGGTGCTTCTCTGACAGATTATGGAACAGCTTCTGGTGGTGTCTACGGAGGAGAGACTGGCGGTTTTCTGCTGGAGTTCATTCCCAAGGGAGTCAAAATAGCAGATAAGGAGAACTTTCAAGACAACTCAGACACAGCGCGTGATCGAATTTGGGCTGGAGTTGGGATGAATACTTTTGATGAACAGGGCACCTTTTATTATCGCATAAATGAATAAAAACACCCTCACTAAGGTCTAGTCAGTTAGATCTTGGTGAAGGTGTTTTCTATTTTTAAAAATTTCTTATTCCGAAAATAGAGATGTCGGCAATTGCTCTTGAGGGTTCTCTGCTCTGGCAACATAGCTTGAAATAGGAAAATGAATAACGAATAAAAATGTCTGGACAAATTGTTCAGGAGGAGTTGGCTCTGGTTGGACAATCCAAATTTCTAATAAATTCATAATCCCTTTTACTAGAAGTTGCGATACTTTTTCTTTAGGCACCTGTATTACGTCGTGGTTGATGGAAACATTCTCATTTTGAAAGTCAAATAAAATAGAAGAAAAAAAGGGAATCCAGTTGGGGTTAGCAGCTGTAGTATAGAAGCACTGTATCCATTTTCTGTGCTTATAAAAAACTGGGAGAAAGTGATTTGCAAAAAAAACGAAAGGATCTGCGATGGTAGAGCGATCATATGTTTGTAATACAGCAGAAAATTCTGAATAAAGAATTCGATGAACTTCTTCAATAATCTCTTCGGTGCTATTAAAATGTTTTTTATAAATAGCTTGTCGGGAAATGCCAGCTTGCTGGGCAATTTCTGCTAATGAAAAATGTGACTTTGAAGGATTTTCTAAGGCTAGTTCAAAGAATGCCTGAATAATTTTTTCTTTTGTATTTCGCGCCATATATTATTTGCTGCTCTCCTTTCCAATAAGACTAAGCCAAAAGTTGACAAACTGTCAAGAAAAAACCTCTAAAGGATATGGTCTTTTTAGTTAATTTGAAGTACAATAATAACGATTATAATATAAGACGAACATAATATCAATATTTATATTCTACGCTTATAAAAAATTAGGAGAAGGAGAAATTGATTATGAAGGCAAAGAGGTGGATAGGCTTCTTTTTATCTTTATTAGCAACTTTTGCTGTTTTAGGATTTTGGAATGTCCAGCGCGTTTCTGCTGCCGACGTTACCGATAAAGCCCATTTCGAGGATTTGAAGATTACTGTAGCTGAAACAGGAAGCACCTCAACGGGTTTTCATGGTGAAAGTGAAACACAGGTGGCTTTGAAGTTCTCGGGTAAGTTTTCATTTCCAAATGTGGCGGTCAATGAAATCAGGAAGGGGGATTACTTTATTGTAAAGGCTCCTGACAACTTGAGCTTGAAGGATGAGACCATGGATTTGATAGATACGACATCAAATACCAAGATGGGAACTGTTCAGGTTGATAACTCCAACCATCAATTGAAATTTACCTTTAATGCTGAGGTAGAGAATAAACAAAACATTCGTGGAGAATTCGTTGCACAAGCATCTGAGACGGTCACAAAAGAGGAGAAGACTGTGACCTATGTCATACCTGGTGGCAAAACGCAGCAGATAACCTACACAGTAAAGAAATATGATAAAGTCTCTCTTGAAGGAGAACTACTTAATAAGTATAGCAGTCATCACACAAGTCTTCCGCAAATCAATTACTATATGAAATTCAATCGCTCTAAAACAGATATGGGCAATCATGTGATAGAGATTAAAGATGATCTTTCAAAAGGGGCTTTTGCGAACTATATAGAATCTAGCTTTACACTATATGAGGCAGAGTACAAGACGACAGATACCAATGATGCTGGTCTTACAAAATTAGGTAAGGAATATGGAATCACAACGGATCCAGCTGTCTACCAAGCGGATTCAGACAACAAAGCCTTGCTGACTTATACCAACGGAAAGCGTAGCTTTGTGCTACGTATGCCGACAAATATGGGGACAAAAAGTTTTCTGTTCCGGTACTCGACTACTTCACCGGCAGATGGTTCAACCGTTACCAACACAGCCCAGTACCTGATTGATAACCAACCGCAACTTATTTGGAAAACATGGGGAGGTACAAGCGGTACTCAAAAAGAAACAACTATTAACACAAAGAGTGTTAAGTCTGCTGGTGCGACTATTACCGCTGATATCGCTGGCAAGATCAAAATCACAAAATACGACGAGGCTGATGCAAGTGTTAAGTTGAAAGATGTTGTTTTTGAAATCTTCCGAAAAAGTGATGGGGCTAAAGTTCAGGAAGTGAAAACTGATGAGAACGGGATTGCCCTTACAGATTCTCTCAAAAATGATAAGTATATCGTCAAAGAAAAAACACCTAAACCTGGCTATGTCGCTAATAGTAAAGAATTTGAAGTCGAGATGAAGGGCGAAGGTGTTCCTCTAAACATCTCCAACAAACGTGTGACAGTTGACTTTGAAGCAACCAAGACTTGGGTAAACGGAAAAGCAACTGACTACAAAGAAGTCAAACTCGGTTTGTATGTGCACAAAGAAGGACAAACTGTTGCAGATGCAAAACCTGTTACTGGGAACTATACTCCTGAAGTGACAGAGTCTAACGGTGTCTACACTTACAAGTGGAAAAATCAACTACCTAAGTACGATGTCGATGGAACCACAGAGTTAGTCTACTCTGTTCGCGAACATCAAGACCAGACAGACCTTCCTTTGCAAGAAGGAGAGAAAGTCAAAGTTGGAGAGAATAACTATGTCGTATCTTACAATGCAGACAAGACTCAAGTTACCAATACTTATGAAGTTCCAAAAACAAACGTGACGGCTAAGAAAGTCTGGGCAGGCGGTCAGGAATATGTTCGTCCAACACTCTACTTCAAACTCTATCGTACACCAGAAGGTGGAGTTGAAGAAGAAGTGGCTGGTGTTGAGAAGAAAGAAGTTCCAAAAACAAATGGAACTGTCGAATGGACAGACCTTCCTGCGACAGATGAGCACGGCGTGAAGTACACTTATAGTGTGATGGAAGTTGATAATGAAGGCAATCTTGTCACTACAGTATACGGTTACACCGCTAACCAAACAGCGGGTCTTACTGTTACAAATACCTATAGCACTTCACCAACTGAGGCGGACATTAAAGTCAAAAAAGAATTGACTGGTGGTCGTCCAACACCTCTTCAAGCGAATGAATTTGAGTTTATCTTGAGAGATAAAGATGGGCAAGAAGTTCAAAGAGCTAAGAATGATGCAAATGGTGATGTAGTCTTTAAAGATATCCCTTTTACACAAGAAGGACATTACCAGTACACGATTGAGGAAGTAAATGCTGGTCAAACCATTGATGGGGTGACCCATGATGCGAGAACGGTTCCTGTCATCGTACACGTCTATGATAATGGAAGAGGTCAGCTGGTTGCCTGGGTTGAAAATTTTGCCATTTCAGCTCTAACAGCTCCTATTGCTGATTTCTCATCTGTAGCTGCTGGTTCAAATCTCGTACCTCCAATCTCTGGGGCTATTGATGCCATTACAGATGACGGAATTCAGACATTCACAAATACCTACAAAGCTACCAAGGTTAAAGTGCCTGTTGCTGCAAGGAAAACGTTTATCAATAAGAATACAGATCAACCGATTCAGCTTAAAGGCGGTGAATTCGAATTCGCCTTGTTGGATGGAGAGGGGGATCAAGTCGCAACCACGACAAATGATGCAGACGGGAACATTCAGTTTGGTGAATTGGAATTTAACAAACCAGGTGAATTCACTTATACCATCATTGAAAAGAATACAGGCACAACTGATAAAGGGATCACTTATTCTAACACGACTGTCGAAGTGACCATCACAGTAAGGGATAACAATAAGGGAGCTCTTGAAGCAAGCGTTTCTTACGACAATAATAACAGTACTTTTGAAAACACCTATAAGGCTAAAAACGCTAAAGCAAGTCTCGAAGTAACGAAGAAGCTGATCGGTCGAAATCTCGAAACCGATATGTTTGAATTTGCTTTGACAGACCAAGTCGGTAACGTTGAAACAGCGAAGAATGGTGCAGACGGAAAAGTTAAGTTTAAAGAATTGTCATTTGATGAAGAAGGCACTTACACTTACACCATCAAGGAAGTGAAAGCTGGAACAACTGAAAATGGGATCGCCTACGATGCGAAGACCGTCACAGCTAAAGTAACTGTAACAGATGATAAAGAAGGCAAACTGCACGCATCTGTTGAGTACAGCAGTGATGCCAGCGATGGCAGCACAACCTTCACCAATGTTTACACACCAGACAAAACCCAGGTTTCTGTGAAAAAAGTTTGGGAAGATGGGAACAACCAAGACGGCAAACGCCCAGATTCTATCACCGTTAAACTCCTTGCCGATGGTCAAGACACAGGTAAGACCCTTGAACTCAATAAAGAAAATAATTGGTCAGGAAACTTCACGAATCTGGATGCCGATAAAGGCGGCACTCCAATCACCTATACAATCGCAGAAGTTTCAGTTCCAGCAGGTTACACTTCAGTCCTTACTGGCGATGCCACAACTGGCTTCACGATTACAAATCGCTACAATCCAGCAGAAACAAATGTTTCTGTAACTAAAGTTTGGGAAGATGGGAACAACCAAGATGGTCTCCGTCCGACCAAGATTATAGTGAATCTGCTAGCAGATGGCGTTAAGGTTGACTCAAAAGAAATCCAAGCTGCTCAAGATGGTTCTTGGACTGCTACATTTACAGGTCTTGCGAAATATAAAAATGGTCAAGAGATCCAGTATACTGTAACAGAAGAAGCAGTTGATGGTTATATTCCAGAAATTACTGCCGATACAGCGACAAGCTTTACGATTAAAAATACCCACGACCTAGCTACAGTCTCCGTTGAAGGAACCAAGACTTGGGAAGATGGGAACAACCAAGATGGCAAACGCCCAGATAAGATCAAGGTTCTCTTGAACAAGACGGTTGACGGCGTAACCACTAAGGTTGCGGAACAAGAAGTAACCAAGGATAACTGGACTTATGAGTTCAAAAACCTGCCGAAATACG
>NZ_JBZYCU010000039.1:0-9217 GCF_058933875.1 Streptococcus sp. STC1396
GACTGGGGCTTTAGAAACGAAGCTGTCGCGAGTCACACGGCCGGTTTCTTGACCATTTTCGATTGTTACTTCAACCAGCGTTGTCTTCTCACCAGCCTTGCCTTCTTGGACAACTTTTCGCGCGCCCTTAGGCAATTGTGCATTTTCTCGTTCAACAGTGGTAAACGGTAGAGCCTCAGTGATGATATCCAAGCGTGGCTGCTCTACAACTAAATTCTTAACACCTTCCGCTGGGGTCACCTGCTCAACTGGCTTGCCAACTTCCACAATCTGATCAACTGGGTCTTTGGAAACGAAGCTGTCACGAGTCACACGACCAGTTTCTTGACCATTTTCGAAGGTCACTTCAACCAGCGTTATCTTCTCACCAGCCTTGCCTTCTTGGACAACTTTTCGCGTGCCCTTAGGCAATTGTGCATTTTCTCGTTCAACAGTGGTAAACGGTAGAGCCTCAGTGACGATATCCAAGCGTGGTTGCTCGACAACCAGATTTTGGACGCCTTCAGTTGGTGTCACCTGTTCAACTGGTTTGCCAATCTCCACAATCTTATCGACTGGGGCTTTGGAAATGAAGCTGTCACGTGTCACACGACCGGTTTCTTGACCATTCTCCATCGTCACTTCAACGAGCGTAGTCTTCTCACCGTCTTTGCCTTCTTGTACAACTTTTCGTGTCCCCTTAGGCAGTTGAGCATTTTCACGTTCAACAGTGTTAAACGGTAGAGCCTCTGTCACCACATCCAAACGTGGCTGTTCAACTACTGGAATCTTAACACCTTCGTCTGGAGTCGTTTTGTGAACTGGAGGTGTTGGAGTGTCACTTACCTCCGCATGGTAGGTGGAGATTTCATAGAACTCTGGTCGTCCGCCTTCCCATGTCAGCTTAACATCGAGCAAGTGTGCACTATTGGCAAGCTGGAAGGTTTGGAAACTTGTGATAACCGCACCTAAATCTTGCCATGCTGTTTGACCATCTTGGGATACGATTCTTGCCCAAACATGCGCTGAGCTTCCTGCTGGAACATCTGAAATCAGGCGAATGTGGTTGGATTCTGTCTTTTCAGATAGATGGTAAATCAACTCACCGCTATCTTGGGTCGTCTTGTAACTGCTGAGAATATTACCATCTGCTATATTATTCTTTTCAGATGACTTGCTTTCTGTACCGGTACCCTCTACAGTTGGATTGTTGACTGACTTAGTGTATTCTCCATCATTGATAACTAACTCTGTAAATCCAACAAAGCGATGACGATAAGGTGCTGTATAGAGTACTCGGAGATATTTAGCTGCGGTTGCTGCCGGCAATTCTCCCTCAATATAGCGATTGCCTGGTTTCTGTGAATCATGCGTCCAGCCATCCGTCAAGGAATCATCACGCGCTGGATTTTCCTGACCATCACCCACTGATACCACATCTGTCCATGTCTTACCATCTGCGCTGACTTGAATCTTTCCGTCACGGAGATAGTTTTGTGTACCATCTTTGATGTAGGCACGAATCTTCTTGATTTGACGTGTTGACCCAAGGTTGAGAGTCATATGGCCATTAGTTTGTGGAAAATCAGAAAATTCAACATAGGTGTTGAGATCACCATCAAAGAGCTGATCTAGGTTTTTCGCCTTACGTACATCCCCGCTGCCATAGTTTGGATCAATACCCATGCTGGTTGACTCGATTGTTGTCGGCTGAGTTTCCTTGGTAGTTAATAGCAGCGAAGTCGCACCGATTGTCTGTTCCTGATCCGTCTTGTTTTCAAGACGTACATAGCGGACAAGCTGGTGCTCTTGTAACTCAGAAGTGCTGTACCATTCTACTCCATTTGGAGAATAGCGGAGCTGGAGTGCTTGATTAGCATTTTCACCCAGTTTTAAATCCTGAATTTCATGGAGACGATCCAACTTCATTCCAAGATATTGTCCAGCAGCTAGAGTTGTTCCAGCCGGAATCTGCATCTCATAGCGTCCCAGTTTTTCATTTACCTTGGTAGCCTTGAGCTGTTCCACATTAGTGTCTGTGTATTGGTCTGTTCCAGTCTCTGATTCGACAGAGAAGTTACCAATGCGCCACCAGAAATTGGTCTTTTGCGTATTTCTCACGCGCACATAACGGATATTCTGATTGGTTTCAACTTCTTTACTTTGCTCACCAGTCAAGTTGGCTACTGTCGTCCAATTTTGACCATCTTTAGAGACTTCAATGACACCCGCTGCCAGCTTATCTGTCACACCTTGTACCAAACGAATCTTCTTAACTGTTTGTTGTGAACCAAGATCCAACTGCACCCAAGCATCTACTGGTGTTGTATCGCGTTCGCCATTTGCCGTTGAAGAACTTGCCAGCATTGCTTCTGAGCTGTCACTATTGTCTGTCATCTTAGCAGCCGTTGTATTTAGTTTATATACTAGATTTGAACTGATGGTAATGCTGCCAGCCTTCTTCTTGGCATTTTCAAGAGGACGGTTCACTGCGATTTCACGGACAGCAAACCAAGTATTGTCTCGGTCTTCTGTCGCTACCATCCGAACGCCCTTAGCCTTGATGTCGAGATTCTCTAGTGTAATTTCAGACTCATTGCCGACATAGCTACCTTGAGGAAGGGCTGTCCATTCACCAGCTTCATTTAGGTATTCAATCTTAGCCTTGTTAAAGGTGTCTTTCGGATTGCTGACTGCTCCCATAGCAAAGCTCAATTTCTTGATAGAAATCGGCTTGTTGAACTGCAGACCGACATAATCACCCGTGCTAATTCGGGTCGGATTCTTAAAGATAACCTGAGTTGACAAATCCCCGTCCACGACCTGAGTCAAATCACCTTCCCCACCTGTACGGTTGGTAATAAAAGTCGTTACGACTTTATCTGGATTCAATTCTTTTTCGATTTCCTTAGCCAGATATTCTTTTAGGTTGAGGATAAATGGACGGATATGTTGTACACCTAGTTCAGCATTTTCATTGTGGTCGACATACCAGAAGGAATGTTTCTTAGATTGCTCATAAGCTTTCAAGCCCTTGTAGTAATTATTCCAGAGCCCATCAGCATTTTTACCACCAATAGATTCAGTGGCTGTCAAGAGAGCATCTAGAGCGTTCATTTGGTCAATAGTGTTGTCCAGCCAGTACTTAATCTGCTCGCGCATCCGTTCATGACCTGATGCTTTATAAGTCTCAGCTGCTGTTTTTAATTTAGCAAATTCTGCCTTCAATTCTTTCCGCTCCGCTGTGACATCTTGGCCTGCTTTCAGCTTGGTCATAAAGCTAGTCAATTTCGGAGCCAGTTCGACAGATTCTTCTAGCTTCACAACACGAGTATCCATATGCTGGTTAATCATGTGCTTACCAAGCTCGCGGAAGGCAGCAGATTCTTTGGTCTCTGTAAAGCGGCCTGTTTCTGCAAAGTTGAAAGCTATATCGTTGACAGCTTTGGCTTCAGCCTCGTTTTTCCATATATTCCAGCTGTACTCCGCTGCTGAGAAGAGCGCAATCTTAGAAGGCTCTGACTGCTGCATTGGATTGAGCATGACACCGCCGATTAAGCTTGGATCCACTCCTGGATGCAGGAATTTCTCACCGCCGCCTAAGATGAGGTGCTGTTTGGAATTATCCGTACATGGCCAGTTAATCCAGAGCTGAACTGGACGATAAGGTTGACCAGAAGCTTCCAAGTTCCGCTTCAGTTGAGTCAAGAAGTTTTCAGAAACTTCACCCCAAATCTTACCCCCTGTCAGAGTCATGATACTGCTTTGCGGAAGATTTTTGTTTAGAGAGCGTAGTTCGTCTTCTCGACCATTGCCCCAATACTGACTTGGAACAAAAATCATCTCTTTCTTCAAGCCTGAATAAGTCGCTTGTTTTTCGGTCAGCCAATCAGTCATGTCCTTCATCAAGCGATTATAACTTTCGTATCCACCATAAGGTTGAGCTGCATCATCTGCTAGGATACCAAACTCACGAACACCGACGTCCAGTAACTGGGTAAATTTAGCCTTGATTGCATTCAAGTCTTCTTGGTAAACCCTATCATTTTGGAAGCGAATGCGACTGTTCATAAATGGATGAATAGTCCAGACATAGCGAGTCTTGTTTTCGTTCCCCACCTTAGCTAGCTGACGGATTTCTTCTAGTTTTTCTTTTGGATAGAGCTCTCTCCACTTGCTGTTGTGATATGGATCATCTTTTGGTGCAAAGAAATACTGGGTCAGTTTCAAATCACCACCGTAGCGCATCAAGGCCGCACGATCTTCGTTGGACCATGGGTTACCATAATAGCCTTCAATAAAGCCACGGTTCTTCACATCAGCATAGTCTTCTACATTGACCTCGCGCAGAACTGGAGCCTGACTGTCATTAAGCATATGCTTGAGCGTTGTCAAACCATAAAATACAGCATCTGTATCTTTTCCGACGATGGAAATTTGCTGGCCTTTGATAACCAATGAATAAGCATCAATCTTATCAAAGAGGCCTTGGTTCACAGACTCTGCACTCTGAGCTTCTTCCGCTTTTGAGCCAGTTTGATGTACTCCCAGATAGATATTGGTTGCGCCTGCTTCTGCTGTCTTACCAGTAGTATAGGAAATATTGCTGTTTTGCAAAATAGACTTGAGACGATTGCGGGTGTAAATATCAACCTGCTCACCGATAACCAAATGGACTTTTTGGTCCAGTCGTACTAAGCCATTTCCATAAGTAACCTTGTGAGGAGTCGGGAATACCTTGTATTGTTTTTTGAGATAGTCTTGGCTTCTCAAAGCAGCTTCGACTGCACTTGGGTCTGCTGGTTTTTTAGCGACAAAGGTATCTTCCAGCTCAACAGTTCCATCATCTTTCGGTGCTGGAGTTTCTGGTTTTGGATCTGGTTTTGGTGCTGGAGGTGTAGCTGGCTCGTCTGATGTTGCGAGTGGTTTCAAAAGATTGATTTCTGCTGCACTAGCATATCCTTCCACTCCTTGCAAAATCTTCAACTGGATCGTATCAGTTTCTACCGCTTCAAAGTTTGCAATCTTTTCAGCCGTATTATTGTCCCAAGTACCTTCTGCTACTTTGACCAATTGTCCAGCTTTTTTAGCATAGACTTCGTACTGGGTCGCAAGACCATTTCCACCGCCTGGGCGAGGGAGATAAGTCAAAGCATTCACAGCTGTCGCCTGCTTCAGCGTCATTGTGACAGTATAAGACGGATCCTTCTTCGTCCAATGTGAATGCCAGAAGGTTGCAGGATTGCCATCAAAGGCCTTAGAAATAGACCCTTCTGTAGCATTTCCTGGCAGTTGCTCACTGCTAGCTTCCACACGGGCAAGCTGGTCTTGTGCAATCAAACGCGGATTGACAAAAGGCTTATCAGACAAGCTCAGGCTATGCAAGGTACCTTCAAAACCGCCGATTTTCTCAAGAGGTAAGACCAGGCTAGTGTGAGCCAATCTTGGATGGGCTGGGTTGGCAAGACGATTTATCTTCTCGCCATTGACATAGAGCTCCGTTGACTGAGGCTTGGTGACAAAGACGAGTTCATAGCGTTTGCCTTTTTCCAGACTCTTGTCAAACTGAATATGGTGTTGCTCAAACTGATAAGCGACTTTTCCTGACTCATCAGACAAGTAGAGCTTGTTCCCTTCACTAGAAGCCAACTCCTGAACACCGTCTCCTGTTACCGTCACATTAACTTTTAAAACATGACTTGGACCGACATTGCCGATAGCATTTTCAATCTTACTTTCTTTGTTAAAGACCAGACCTTGATCAGTCTTTGTAACATTGCTTGCACCATAGCGCTTGATAGTCTTTTGATTGATGTCATAGGTCTCTGTATCATCAATCTTATACTCTGGATTGCTACCTGGTGCATATATATATTCTGGACGTGGCAAGGTACGGTGAGCAAAGCTGCTAGCAGTTCGGTCGGAACCCCAAGTTTTTTCAGCAGTGACCCTTGTTGCTTCAAAGAAGCGCTTGAATATATCATAAGAAGTCATGCCTGTTTCATGGAGGTCAATATTATCATTCCAAACCGCATGTCCGCCACCCAGGATATGAGGGTTGGAAGCTGCTAATTTTGGACCATTTCCTGCTGTCGTAAAGTCATTTGGAGTCCAGCGATTATACTGATGTTCATAAGAAGAATAGTCTCCGTAAGCTCCTTGTTGATTATTACCATTTGGCACACTGTAGGTCGGAACGTCGGTAATATTGATAATTTTAGCACCGGCCTTCAAGGCTGCTTGCGGTTGCTGCCAGCCCAGACTCCAGATATCCACTTCGACATCCTTTAGATCAACTGGTGTCTGGCCGCTCTTACGGCTGAGTGAGCCCCAAATCCGTGGCGTATAGCCCTTACCTTTGATATAGGTGATCAAATCGTTAACATAACGACGATAGTTTTCATTATTGCCATAGTACTCATCTGTTCCGATGTGAATAGTTTTAACACCTCGAAGTGGGGCATTTTCTCCATCCAACAATTTATCATAAACGGACTTGACAAAGCGTAGCGTTTCGTCATAATGCTTGTCCAGATCCAGCATCGCCACACGCTCTACATTGTGCTTATTCGGACTGAGCTGACCTTGATACATCAAATCTGGACGAACCTTGACAAAGGACAAGGCATGTCCCGGTGTATCAATTTCTGGTACCAGATTAATGCCTAGCTCATCAGCCAAGGCGATGAGTCTTTGCATTTCTTCCTTGGTATAGTGCTGTTTAGAAGTCAAGGCAACGCCATTGTCACCTATAATATCTGTTTGTAAACGGAAGCCTGTATCTGCATGATTGAGCACATACTCTAGCTCTTGCTCTTTGGTCAGATTTTTACCTGCTACGTGCTCCTTGAGGAAGATATAGTTGTCATTCAAGTGCAATTGCAAGTCATTCATCTTGTAGTAGGCCATGTTGAGCATGATGTCCACAAGCGCATCATAAGGAATAAACTTGCGTCCAGTGTCTAGCATAAAGCCCCGGTGGCTGAAACTTGGGAAGTCTCGAATTTCACCATTTTGGATATTTTCTTGGCCCATTTGAAGCAGAGTACGAGTGGCATAGAAGGCACCTTTATTGGTCTGTGCTTCAATGGTAAAGACATTGCCCCGAATCGTAATGCCATAGCCTTCTTCTCCATAGCCCTTATCCATTACCTTTTTAAACTCAATGCGGTGTGCAGCTGTGTGATCTCCCTTTGCTAGCTCTAAGCCTCTTGAAATCAAGTCATTAGCATAGAAATTAGCCGCCTTATCAAAGCCTGAGTCTCCAACAGATAGGACTGTGTCTTCTAAAATGGATGAACGCCCTTCTTCACCATGCCATTGCTGAACGGTCGGAGCAACTTTCGGCTTGTCTCCCACACCTTCGTCTGCATAGCGGCCAGGCACTCGAATCTCAAATTCCTTGGTCACTGTTTGGCCTTCATGTACTTGTTGCAAAGAGACTTTGACCGTTTGTGCTGTCAGAGGCTGATAGATTTTATTGTTTAAATCAATAACACCTTTTTTATTACTGCCGACTAGGCTAACTTCACCTGGCAACTCAGGCATGACTAGCGAGCGACCATCTTGAGCCAAAGTCAATGACTCTACCTGATTAAGATTAGTTATCTGTCCTGGATCAGGAATATTAGAATAAGCCCGCAATTCTTGAATGCCGACATTGCGCCAGCGCATGCTACCCTCAGCGTATTTGGTGATTTCTAACTTGAGATATTTAGCCTCAATCGGAGTGTCAAGATTAACCCTTTCATCTAAGATAGGTTGACCATCTTTTTCATAAGCTAGTTTCCATTTGCGAGTAGCTTCTTCTTCGTTGATAGCTTCTGCTGTAGCATAGTAGAGTTTCCAACCTTGCACATTTGGATCATTAGGCTGGCCCGCTCTCTGTCTGCGATCCCAGTCAATTTCCAACCGCTTGATGGATGTGGTCTTCTCCAGTGTCAGCGTCAGATGAGGATTTACTGCTTCTCGGTCTGTTGCCCAACGGCTGCTATCGTCTCCATCAACAGCCTTATCGGCAGTGTTGGATGTGTTTTGCTCATGGTTTGATGCCCTCACCTGAACATTCAATAAATGATTGACATCAGGGGTATTTACCACTTCTTTTGCTGGTGTAGACGGTTCTGGCTGGGCTGGTTGGGGATGAGTGGTTTCCGCACTGGCAGCAGGCTGATCCGGCTTGGGATTAGCTGTATCTGAAGGTGCTTCATGAGTGTTTTCATTATTGTTGGAAGCAGGTGCTTCATTTTCCCCGGACTCTGCTTTTACTAACTTATCTGCTAATTCAGCAGGCAGTTCTGTTAGCGCTTCTACTTTTTCTACCGTCCCCGAAGGATTCTCCCCACTATCTGCTACTGGACTAACAGTAGTCGTCGGAGTTGACGGTTCAACCTCAGCTGCCGATGCCAACTGAGAACCAAATAGAAGAGCTCCTATCATAACCGAGCAAGCTCCTACGGCATACTTGCGAATGCTGTATGTACATTTCTTTTCAAAAAATCTTTTATCCATGTTTTTATTTTTCTCCTCTTATCAGAGTAAGCACTTTCGATTTTGGTTGAAAAAATACCTTCTTTGTGAATTCTGCCATAGACATAAGTTAAGACTATAAAACCATAAAATGGTGAGAAGAGAGCAAAAATCATCATTTTTGTTTCTTCCCACCTTAGACTATTTAGCTTGGGAAAAATTCACAAACTTATATTATTCAACTTGAAGATTAACATGACTTGAATTACGAGAATTCTCATTTTTCCTTTTTCTTCATTAGGAACAATCCTGTCAATGCCAGCAAGAGGCTCAGAAGGGAGGCAGAATCTGCTGCTGTTCCTGTATTTGGCAGAGTGGCTCTTGCTTCATTTGTTTGGCCTAGTTTAGCTGGAGTGACTGGCTTAACTGGCGCGTCCGGTTTGCTTGGCTGCGTTGGCTGTTCTTCCTTGGTTCCCACTTCCACAATCTTGTCAACTGGGTCTTTGGAAACGAAGCTGTCGCGAGTCACACGGCCGGTTTCTTGACCATTTTCGATGGTCACTTCAACGAGCGTAGTCTTCTCGCCAGCCTTGCCTTCTTGGACAACTTTTCGTATGCCCTTAGACAATTGAGCATTTTCATGTTCAACAGTGGTAAACGGTAGGGTCTCAGTCACCACATCCAAGCGTGGTTGTTCGACAACAAGATTCTTAATGCCTTCTGCTGGGGTCACCTGCTCAACTGGCTTGCCAACTTCCACAATCTTGTC
>NZ_JBZYCU010000040.1:0-9004 GCF_058933875.1 Streptococcus sp. STC1396
GTGTTTTTTTTGCATGCCCTTTTATGGCTCAAAAAGTGTTAAAAATAAGACAGTAACCTCGGAATAGCTACTGTCTTATCTCATTTTTCACTTAAAGCCTTGACAGACTTGACAAATGGTAGAAAAATAAGACAGTAACCTCGGAATAGCTACTGTCTTATCTCATTTTTCACTTAAAGCCTTGACAGACTTGACAAATGGTAGAAAAAATACCAGATGAGGTGTTTTTTTGCATGCCCTTTTATGGCTCAAAAAGTGTTAAAAATAAGACAGTAACCTCGGAATAGCTACTGTCTTATCTCATTTTTCACTTAAAGCCTTGACAGACTTGACAAATGGTAGAAAAATAAGACAGTAACCTCGGAATAGCTACTGTCTTATCTCATTTTTCACTTAAAGCCTTGACAGACTTGACAAATGGTAGAAAAAGAGCCTCTTTTTATCTATACTACCGTACTTCTGCTCCGATATTTTCTTCCAATGATTTTTGGATTTTTTCCATGTATTTAGCCACTTCTTCGTCAGTCAGGCTAGCTTCTGGATTTTGGAAAGTCAGGCTGTAGGCCATGGATTTAAGGCCGACACCCAGCTTGTCACCAGAGAAGATATCAAAGAGCTTAATATCGGTCAAGCGCTTAACACCAGCTGCTTGGATTGCATCAAGAACCTCTTGGTGAGTGATTTCAGCCTTGAGCAAGAGTGCCACATCACGGCTGACAGCTGGGAATTTAGTAATTTCTGTAAATGGCAGTGCTGGCTGGAGCTGCTTCTTGATAGCAGACAGGTTGAGCTCAGCCACATAAGTTTCAGGAATATCGTAAGCCTTGGCTGTCGCAGGATGGACTTGACCGACAAAGCCAACAGGCTGGCCATTGATAGAAATCAGGGCAGTTCGTCCAGGATGCAGACTCTTCATCTGGCTGCTAGCCGTATACTCAGCTGTCAAGCCTAACTTAGCAAAGAGTGCTTCCACTACACCCTTAGCATAGAAGAAATCAACTGCTACTGGCTTGGTCTGGAAGTCTTTTTCATTAACCAGACCTGTCAAAGCAAAGGCAAAGCTATTGATTTCATTTGGCAGTTCTTCCTTAGGATTGCCAGTCTGCTCAAAGACTTTTCCAATCTCATAGAGAGCTAGATTCTTATTTTTACGAGCTACATTGTAAGCTAGGGAGTCCAAAATGCCAGAAACCATGTTCTGACGAAGAACGGAGCGCTCCACTGTCATCGGCCACATGAGCTCAGTCAAGTTACTAGGATTGAGAGTGAACTCAATCGCCTTTTCTGGCGTCGTCAAAGCATAGGTGATGATTTCTGTTAGCCCAGCTCCTTCTGCTAAGGTCCGTACTTGACGGCGCAGTTGCTGCGTTGCAGTCAATTCACCAGCAGTCCCGTCATCTTTTGGCAGGCTAGCTGGCAATTTATCATATCCGTAAATGCGGGCAATTTCTTCATAGAGATCCGCTTCGATTGAAATATCCCAGCGACGGCGAGGGACACTGACAGTGAACTGTTCAGCATTTCCTGACAAGCCAAAGCCAAGTCTGCGGAAGACATCCACAATATCTGTATAAAGTAAATCTGTTCCCAGCACACGGTTGGCATCCGCGAGACTAGATACCACTTCTACATCACTAGTGTCTAAGCTACCAGCGGATACGATACCAGCCTGAACAGTTGCACCTGCCAAGTCCGCAATCATACTTGCTGCCGCGTCCAAAGCTTCATTGACAGTTGCTACATTGATGCCTTTTTCAAAGCGGGAAGATGATTCAGAACGCAGATTAAGGCGACCGCTGGTCTTGCGGATTGATTTTCCATCAAAAACAGCCGCCTCCAGAACAACACGAGTGGACTGGCCAGAGATTTCAGTCGCTGCTCCGCCCATAACACCAGCAAGAGCAACTGCCTTATCCGCCACAGTAATGACTAGGTCGCTGGCTTCCAGCTCCCGATCTTCGCCATCAAGCGTCACCAGTTTTTCACCAGCACGCGCTTCCCGCACGACAATCTGGTCACCCTCAAAAGTATCCAAATCAAAAGCATGCATAGGCTGACCAAAGTAGAGCAGGATGTAGTTGGTCACGTCCACTACATTGTTAATCGGACGAATTCCTTCGTTCATAAGGAGATTTTGCAGCCACTGAGGACTTGGGGCGATGGTGACATTTTCCAAGATACGAGCCGCGTAGTAAGGGGCTTTCTCTGTCTCAAGGACTACTGAAAGGCTGTCAGCTGCCTGCTTTTCATTTTCCGCCAGCGGAAAATCTTTGAAATGCACTGACTTGTCATAAATAGCAGCCACTTCATGAGCCACCCCACGCATAGACAGAGCATCTGCCCGGTTTGGGGTGATAGAAAGCTCGATAATCTCATCGTCCAAGTCTAGATAAGAGAAGACTTCCTCACCCGGCACTGCTTCTTCAGGCAGGATTTGAATGCCATCCGCAAATTCCTTTGGCACGACAGAATCAGAAATGCCCAGCTCACCGAGAGAGCAGATCATGCCCAGTGACTCCAAGCCACGGATTTTTCCTTTTTTAATCTTATAATTGTCGGCAATGCGAGCACCCGGCAGAGCCACCATGACCTTGATGCCTGCGCGAACATTTGGAGCACCGCAGACAATCTGACGGTTCTCCTCTTCTCCGACATTGACTTGACAAACATGCAGGTGGGTATCAGGAACATCCTCACACGATACTACCTCACCAACAACAATTTTGGACAGGCCAGCAGCTGGTGATGTCACACCTTCCACTTCAATTCCTGTCGTTGACATTTTCTCAGCCAGCTCAGCGCTCGCCACATCAATGTCTACTAACTCTTTTAACCACTTATAACTTACTAGCATATTTAAGATATTAAGACCGGCCAATTGCCAAGGCAATTGGTAAAAGCGACCAAATTTTAGGGATTTGTCTGAAATCCTGATTTCAGAAACAAATCATCTAAATTTCGAGCTTTTAGGTCGTATCATTTCCTCTCTTTAAATTTTGTCTTTTATTTTAATTTCTTGCGCAGCAGCCAATCTATATCCACTGTCTCGCCAGTGACATAGTCGTGCTGGCTGAATTTTTCAAAGCCGTATTTAAAGTAAAATTCTTGGGCTCTGAAATTCTTTTCCCAGACGCCGAGCCAGACCCAGTCAAAGCCTCGTTTCTTGGCTTCTTCCAAGGCAAATTCAAACATTTCCTTGCCCAATCCTTGACCATGATAGGCTTTCAACACATAGATTCGCTGAACCTCAAAGGCTTGTGGCAGTTCTTGCTCCGTTTGAGCCTGTCCCCAGTTAAACTTGAGAAAACCAGCAATTTCACCGTCTTTGACAACAAAATAGGTCTCTGACTCAGGGTCTGCCAGTTCCTTTTCGATAGTTGCAAGCGACAGCTCATTGTCAAAATAATGAGCCATATCAGCTTCCTTGATAAATGGACCAAAGGTTTCTCGATAGGTCACGACCTCCAACTCCCGCAGGAGGCTCGCTTCTTCTTTCTTGACTCTGACTAGCATACTGCACTCCTTTCTCAGAAAAGCTGCATCTATGAATACAGGTTTCTACTTAAACTGCTGAGAAAAACGAATATCTCCTTGGTAGAAGCCACGAATGTCGTTGATACCGTAGCGAAGCATAGCTACCCGCTCTTGGCCAAGACCAAAGGCAAACCCAGAGTACTTCTCTGCATCAATGCCGCTCATTTCCAACACGCGCGGATGCACCATACCAGCTCCCATAATCTCAATCCAGCCGGTCTTCTTGCAGACATTACAGCCGGCACCGCCACACTTAAAGCAGGAAACATCTACTTCAACAGACGGCTCTGTGAATGGGAAGTAGGATGGACGCAGACGGATACTGCGATCTCCGCCGAACATCTTCTGGACAATCAGCTGCAGCGTTCCTTGCAAGTTTGCCATGGAAATATTTTCTCCAACTACCAAGCCTTCAATCTGATGGAACTGGTGGGAGTGAGTCGCATCATCGGTATCCCGGCGGAAAACGCGCCCTGGTGAGATCATCTTGAGTGGCCCTTTAGAAAAGTCATGAGCGTCCATAGCTCGCGCTTGTACTGGACTAGTGTGGGTTCTGAGCAGGATCTCCTCTGTAATGTAGAAAGTGTCCTGCATATCCCGTGCTGGGTGGTCCTTAGGCAGATTCATCCGCTCAAAGTTGTAATAGTCCTTCTCCACTTCAAAGCCGTCCACGACCTGATAGCCCATCCCGATAAAGATATCTTCAATTTCTTCACTAGTCTGGCTAAGAATATGACGGCTCCCTACCGGAATTTGACGGCCAGGCAAAGTCACATCCAAGGATTCTTCCGCCAGTTTCAGAGCTACTAATTGCTCTTCCATCTCTTGAGCAGTCTTTTCAAAGGCTGCTGTCAGAACATCACGCGCTTCATTGACATGCTTCCCGATAATCGGCCGCATTTCAGCTGAAATATCCTTCATCCCTTTCAGGACTTCAGTCAGCGAACCCTTCTTACCCAAGACTGCTACACGCAAGTCCTGCAGTTCCTTTTGATTCTCAGCCTTGAGCTGCTTGAGAGAAGCTAGAGTCTCTTCACGCAGGCTTTTCAGTTGTTCTTCAATCGTTCTTGTCATTTTTCCTCCAAAATAAAAAACGCGCCAATCTCCATAAGCGGAGCGTTGACACGCGGTACCATCCGTTTTTTATCTGGCAAGCCAGACCTTACTTATCAATCCTAGAGCAAGTGAATTCGCCTAGCTTTCATCTAGAGAGCTTTCAGTCGATGGCTCTCCTCCCTGTTAAACTTCCCCTAGGTTACTGGTCTTGCGGATTGCTATTTAGTTACGTTTCATTCTACCAGATTTTACTAACTTTGGCAAGGGAAATTCCATTATCAAACAAGAAAAACCTGCATCAAAGCAGGTTCCTTTACTCATTTAATCCCCAAGGCAATGCGGGCATATCGGCTCATCTTTTCCACTGTCCAAGCAGGATACCAGACCAGCTTAACCTCTGTCTTGGTCACTTCAGGGACATCTGTCATGGCATCATAGATTTGGTCGGTCAAGAGATCCGCTAGCGGGCAACCCATGGTCGTCAGAGTCATGTCAATTTCTGTCTCACCAGTGTCCCCATCAAAGCGAATTTCATAAATCAGTCCCAGATTGACAATATCAATCCCAAGCTCAGGATCAATAACCTGCTCCAAACTTTCTAAAATACGAGTTTTGATTCCCTCTATTTCTTGGGATGTATAATTTTTTTCTGACATGTAATACCCTCCTTATAGATATAGCAGAGATTTCAAGTTAGCTCGAGGGGGCTTTTGTTTTCAGCTAGTATTGCCGACTTGACGATTCCTGCTGAAGGCTTTCCACCTCTCCTTGCTCTTCAGTTCTTAATCTTCGATAAAGTCTCTGAGTGGTTTGCTGCGGCTTGGATGGCGGAGTTTGCGCAGGGCTTTAGCCTCAATCTGCCGAATCCGTTCACGGGTGACATTAAAGACCTTACCGACATCTTCCAGTGTCCGCATCTTCCCATCGTCCAGACCAAAGCGCAAACGCAAGACGTTTTCCTCGCGGTCTGTCAAAGTATCCAAGACTTCGTCCAACTGCTCACGGAGAACGACACGAGTTGTGTAGTCAACTGGATTCTCAATTACTTCATCTTCGATAAAGTCCCCCAGATGACTGTCATCTTCCTCACCGATAGGGGTCTCCAGCGAAACTGGCTCCTGAGCAATCTTGAGAATCTCACGAACCTTATCTGGTGTCATATCCATGCGCTCAGCGATTTGCTCTGGTGTTGGATCCTGACCTAATTCCTGCAAGAGATTGCGTTGCTCGCGAACTAGCTTATTAATGGTTTCCACCATATGGACCGGAATCCGAATAGTCCGAGCTTGGTCGGCAATCGCACGAGTAATCGCCTGACGAATCCACCATGTTGCATAAGTTGAAAACTTAAATCCTTTGGTGTAATCAAACTTATCAACGGCCTTCATCAGTCCCATATTTCCTTCTTGAATCAAGTCAAGGAACTGCATACCACGGCCAACATAGCGCTTAGCAATGGAAACAACCAAACGAAGATTGGCCTCAGCCAGACGCTGTTTGGCTTCCAAATCTCCCTGCTCTACCAAGATCGCCAACTCCTGCTCTTCTTCATTGCTGAGAAGCGGCACAACTCCGATTTCCTTCAGATACATGCGAACTGGGTCATTGACCTTGGCTGAATTGCTACCCAAGAGCTCTTCATCCGTCAGCTCTGCCTCTTCCTCTTCAGTATTCAAGACACGCGCGCTAGGATTTCCTTCCTTATCCGTGATAGAAATGCCCGCATCCTGAATACGCTGCAGCAAATCCTCAATCCCATCAGCGTCCAAGGCGAAGGGGATGACCAGTTTGTCGTTTATTTCATCATCCGTTGCTGCACCCGTTTGCTTGTGATTGCGGATGAATTCTGCAATTTGAACGTCTAATGTTGTTACTTCTTTTTGTTTTGTAGCCATACCTACTCCATTCTTCTTTTTTGTGCGATAAAGCGCTCCACCTCTAATATAGCGGCATCCTCATCTCCAGTATGCAAAGCTTCTCGAACCTTTTTGCTAATCAGCTGATTATTCTTTCGAAGCAATTCGCGTTCCCTAGTCAGCTCAACTTCTGCCAATTCTCCATCTTCCATCTCCTCTGGCAAATCTTCCTCCAACATCCGATACCAAAGTTGTTGGACTCTTTCTGGTAAGCTAGATAAATCCTGCGAAGTTACTTCACCATTGGCCAGTAAAAGCTCGTATAGCTCCTGCAATTCCGCCGTATCAAAGGCGAAATCTGCACGCAGCCGATAGCTGTTTAAAACCAGCGGATTATGTACCATACGATAAAGGATATGAATTTCTGCTTTTATCAACCGTGAAAGCTGTTTAGACAGCGGAATATCTACCAGTACAGGGCTTCTTAGAAATTCTGACTGCTGCCCGCTTCGACTACTTCGCTCAGCCAAACGGCTATTGTTAACCGTGTTCTCTACCTGCTGGTAATCAAAATCTGGCAACAGCTCAGCTAACATATAAATATAAGAGTTCTGAGCTGTAATGGACCGTGTCTGAGCGATGATAGGTGCCATCTGCTCCACAAACTCAATCTGGGCCTGCAGGTTTTCGATATTATCCGGTTTAAGATAACGTAGAAGAAACTCCACATTACTAATTCGCGTTTTGGTCAGATAATTTTGCAATTCCGCAGCAGAGTTTTTAGCAATAAACTCATCCGGATCCATATTGTCAGGAAGAGAGACGATTTCCACCGTCATATCCCGCAGCTCCTCTAAAGCCTTGGCTGTCGCAGCTTGACCAGCCCTGTCTCCATCATAAGTCAGAATAATTTTCTTACAATACTTACGCAGATGCTGGACATGCTCAGGTGTTAGAGCCGTCCCCATCGAAGCTACTGCATTTTCAATTCCGGCTCGATAGGCCGCAATCACATCCATGAAGCCTTCCATCAGATAGACTTCATGGCTCTTTTTAATCACCGGCTTGGCCTTATCCAGATGATAAAGCTCATAGCTTTTATTAAAAATAGCGGTGCTGCGACTATTCTTATACTTGGCAGTCTGTGAACCAGGCTCCGAATCTTGCCAAATCCGTCCGGAAAAGGCCACAACCTGCCCGCTCTCATTGGTCAGGGGAAACATAATCCGGTTCTGAAAAGCATCATAGACCAAATTGTTCTCTGCCAGATTGAAGAGACCTGAGTTCATAATGGTATGCTCATCAAACTTACCAGCCATACTCTTGTGAAGGTAATTACCTTCATTGGGAGCTAGACCGATTTGAAAATGCTTAATAACCTCATCCGTCAGCCCGCGCTGGTAGAGATAGGCTCGCGCTTCTTCTCCCATCTTGGTCGTCATTAGAACAGCATGATAAAACTTAGCCGCCTCGGTATGAATATCGTAGAGAGCCTGATGCGGATGAGCCTGTCTCGGTCGATCCTTGCCCGCTGTCTCTACAGCCAAGGAAATTCCTCCCCGCTCTGCTACAAGCTGAACAGCCTCCATAAAGGAAACGCCTCGGTAGTCCTCGATAAATTTAAAAACATCTCCTGACTTACCACATCCGAAACAATGGTAAAACTGTTTGTCCTCTACAACATTAAAGGAAGGCGTTTTTTCACCATGAAAGGGACAAAGTCCCAGAAAATTTCTCCCAGCCTTGGTCAAGGCTACTGTTTCTCCTATGACATCGACGATATTGACACTATTTTTTATTTCAGAAATGGTTTCTTTATCCAATAGACAATACCTCCAATTTATCATAGAATATCACTCTATATTTTATAATAAAATGAGGCAAATGTAAAATATTTGATAGACAAATGGCTTGAAAGAATCATTTATTTGAGCTATAATAAAATTTCAAATAGTAACTCATTTTTTGAAAGGAAAAAGAAATGTTAAAGGATTTGAAAGAATTTTTGCTTCGCGGTAACGTGATTGACTTGGCAGTCGGTGTTATCATCGCCAATGCTTTTGGAGCAATCGTCACTTCACTGATTCAGGATGTTATCACTCCTTTGTTCCTCAATCCAGCTTTGAAAGCTGCTGGCGTGGAACAAATCGCTGGTTTAAAATGGAACGGAATTGCTTACGGAAGCTTCTTAAGCGCAGTAATCAACTTCTTGGTAATCGGTACTGTCCTCTTCTTTATCGTCAAGACTGCTGAAAAAGCACAAAACCTTGCTAAGAAGAACGAAGAAGCTGCTGAGGAAGAGCCAGCTGGACCAACTGAATTGGAAGTCCTACAAGACATCAAAGCTTTGCTTGAAAAGCAAAACTAACCCTCAAGGAAAGGCACTGATGAATCGTCAGTGTTTTTTTGTTTCTTATTTTTAGAGAAGAAAAAAACGGCTCTATAATTTCTGTAGTGGGTAAATCCACCGCAGGGATTATGGAGCCTATTTTGTTGTAGAAAACATACTAAGATTAGTAGTGAAGAAATCTCCGACGGGAGAGAGTACTCACTACTTT
>NZ_JBZYCU010000041.1:0-7266 GCF_058933875.1 Streptococcus sp. STC1396
AGAAAAAGTAGTGAGTACTCTCTCCCGTCGGAGATTTCTTCACTACTAATCTTAGTATGTTTTCTACAACAAAATAGGCTCCATAATCCCTGCGGTGGATTTACCCACTACAGAAATTATAGAGCCCCTAAAACTAGAAACCAGCGAAAATCTGTCTCAGACTAGATTCCGCTGGTTTTTATTTTGCTTACTAGACTACAGTGTTGCTTCGGTCGTTTCCCCACAAATATCTGTTTTAGGATAACTGTTAGTTTTTGGGGAAAACAGAACTCAGTTTGGGAAGTTACACTTTTGTAATTTTTGTATACTTTTTTTGCATATTATTTGAATTATTCTCATAGCAAAAGTATAATATATAAGATGGAAGTATTCTGTTTTTTTGGGAGGCAAAGTAAAGTCTTGCCAAAGGGGAATGAACTCTTCTAAAATATTCAACATTTTAGTTTTGTATCATTAAATTCAAGTTTGCTTAAGAGTTTAGGTAAACTGAGTTAATAAATAGATATAACTAAGGAAGGAAGGAATAGTGAAAAGTTTTAAAATTTATAAGGGCAAACACGATAAATTTTCTTTGAGAAAGAAAAATGTTGGGCTTGTTTCGATTGCAATAGCCAGTCTGGCTATATATGGGCTAGCTATTGGCGCGCCGACTGTTCAAGCGGATGAGAACAGTAGTGTGAGCGCTGTGTCAACAGAGAATGGTACGGCTCCAGCTTCGACTGACACAACTGCGGCAGCAGGCTTGACTTCGGAGGTATCAACTCCAAGTTCTTCAGTTTCAACAACTGAAGCACCAGTATCAGAAGGGACTTCAGCAGTCGCTGAAAATAATAGTTCCCCAGCACCTGCGGCAGTGTCAGAGAATGCCGCTTCAGCTTCAGGAGCAACAGCAGTAGAAAAAGTTGAAACTCCAGCACAAACTACTGGGCAGCCAGACGAGAAAGTATCAGTTCCGACAACTAGTTCAGGAGTAGAAAGCACAAACAAACTCTCTGCGGATACTTCAACCTCTGCAGCAGTTGCAAAAGAAAATTCAGTTTCTGACGAGTCTAAGCCAATCGAACAGTCAACTAATGCGCAGTCTTATTCTGCCTTTCGTTCGGCAGGTGCGGTGCGTACTCGTAGAAGTGTCGCAGAAGCTTCTTCACATATTTCAAACTTTTCCGTAACTGTTACGACAAAAGATGGAACAAGTATGAATTCTGGAGATGAAAAGGTTTTGTCAAATCAAGAAATAGCTTTTGACCAAATTCATATGAAGTTTACGCTTACTCAAGATGGTACGTTAAATGCTGGTTCAAAGATTCGTATTCCAGTTAAATTGACAAATAACGCGTATGGTGCCTATTATTCAAATCTTGGTTCTGGAACAGAAGAACCAATAAATGGAGTTGGAACAATTAAATTTGATTATTCTAACCCAAATAATCTGGCTTATGTAATCACTTTAAATAATAACTTTTCAGGACAAAAGATTGTTGAAATTACCCAAAAAGCAGCGACTATTGGGAAATTTACAGCAAAATCAAGTTATGAAAATATTATTTTAGAAATAAATGGCAATAAGTTTACTTTTAAACCAACACCAAGAACATTTGAGAAAGCACAGGCGCCTTTTGCTGTTTATAATAGTGCAAGTAGCGATAGAGCAAATTCAATAAAAATAGGCGCTTCAACTGGGGACGCAAATTATTATAATAATTTATTGTCAAGCGATGGTACCAACTCTGGACAAACAGGAATTCCAAATGGTGATATCATTTCTGTCCATCGTATAAAACCAGGTAATGGGTCAAAAATTGTTAGTATCAAACCAGACCTTAAAAGATATACTTCTACTTTAGCAATTAGTGAGGATGGAAAATATCTTGTTAAAGGAGATACTTCAACTTCTATTAGCATCAATTCAGATCCAGATAACAAATTAATTGAACTGCCAGCAAATTCAACTGATGAAGAGATTGTTAAAGCATTAAAACAAGCAGGTAAAAACTCTTCGGTTGTTATTGATAATGGAGATGGGACCTACACAGTTGCTATTAATTTAGGAAAAATGACAGGAAATGGTGCTACTACCTATCATGATATTTGGCCAACTGACGACTATGCTCAAATGGGCGATAAGTATCAAGAAATTAATAGAACAGAAGAGGTTAACAGAAAAGTTAGTAGTATTTTAAAAAATGCTAACGTTATTCAAGGTACAGGTCATTCAACTCGGATTACTTTTGCGGATTCATCAATTGAAAATGCTCTAGGTGAAGGGTCTAAGAGTTTTAGTTATAGTGTTGATGACAATGGTACTATAAAAAAGATAAAAGAGGAAAAGCTTTCTGCGAAGACAACTCCGTCCAATGCGCGTGCTGAAGGTCAAAAGAAGATTACAATACACTATGTCGATACAAACGGCAAGGAAATTGAAACTCAGGACTATAAATATGGATATCCAGCAGGAGGAACTGCCACTCCAACCCCTGATTATAACGCTAATCCAAAAACAATTACAGGCTACACACTTATAACAGCTGATACGGCAATCGCGTCGTATGGTACACAGTTAAAGACTACTAAACAAATTCCATTCACTAGCAACGACCAAGAATTTTATTATGTCTATTCAGCCAAAAAATCTAGTGCCAAAGTTACGTATATTGACGATGATACTAACGGAGGAAAAGTTCTTGAAACAAAGGATTTGAATGGTTTTTATGGGCAGACTGATCCTTATCGAACAGCTGAAACCATTAAGACGTATACCGATCGAAATTATGAACTTGTTTCAGATAATTATCCAGCAACTGGTGTAACCTATAATGAAAATCTTCAAACCTTTGAAGTTCATTTGAAACACAAAAAGACTTCAGTAGCAGAAGAAAAGACGGTTAAGGAAACTATCCATTATATTTATGATGGCGGTGCCACAGCGGCTCCAGATCACACTAGCAGCTTAAAATTCACTAGAACAGCAACAACTGACCTCGTTACAAATATAACAACTGGGGACTGGACAGCAGAAAATGGAACAAGTTTTGCGGCCGTAACATCACCAACAATCAAAGGTTACACTCCAGATTTAGCGGAGGTTCCAGCAGTTGACAATATTACGGCTAACAGTGCCAATATCGAAAAGACAGTCGTTTATACGGCTAATCCAGCTAGTGCAAAGGTCACTTACATTGATGACACAACAGGGGAAACGCTTGAAACAAAGGATTTGAATGGACTTTATGGTCAGACTGACACTTATCAAACAGCTGCCACTATTAAGAAATATACCGATCAAAATTATGAACTTTATTCAGACAATTATCCAACAAATGGTGTAACCTATAATGAAAATCTTCAAACCTTTGAAGTTCATCTACGTCATAAGGTAGCTGCAGTTCAAGAAACAAAGATAGTCACAGAGACCATCAAGTATGTTTATGAAGATAACACACAGGCAGCGGCTACTAAAGTTCAGACTTTGGATTTTGAGCGGATTAACACCAAGGATCTGGTGACTAATAAGATTGTCCATAAGGGGGCTTGGGCTCCGTCTACCGGAACCTTCCCAGAGGTAGTTTCTCCAAAGGTTGATGGTTATACACCAGATAAGGCAACTGTAGCAGCCGTTGAACAGATTACAGGAGATAGCGCAGATATTGAAGAAACGGTTACCTATAAAGCAGATAAGCAAAAAGTAACCTATACCATCATTGACGACACTGCCCAAAAAACGCTGAAAGATAAGGAATTACTAACAAGTGGTAACTCTGATACTCCTCTTCCAGACAGTGCCCGAGAAAAATATGATTTAATGGTGAATGCTTATCTAGCTCAAGGTTATGAATTGGTTTCGAAAGACCAGCTTCCAGCTAAGTTCGACCTTGACAGTAACCACGATCAAAATGTGGTTGTTCACTTGAAGCATGGTACAACTGATATCCAAGAAAGCAAGTCTGTAAACTTGACTGTTCGTTATCACGGTGCTGGCGGACAAACACCAGAAGATAAGGTGCAAACAGCGACTTGGACTCGTACCGTAACAAAAGATAAAATCACAGGTACAGAAGTTTCTACCACACCTTGGAAAGCGGATAAGGCAAACTATGATGCTGTGCCATCACCAGTGATTCTGGGCTACAGTGTTGACATTGAGACGGTTCCATCAGAAGCCGTTACTCAAGAGAATATTGTTAAGGATGTATATTACACAATCCAAACTCAAAAAGTTACGTACACAGTTGTAGATGAGACAACAGGTCAGACTCTGGAAAACCAAGTTGAATTGACAACAGGTGAGTCAGGTGCAGCTCTTCCGGCCGCAGCTCAAACGAAATATGATACTGTAGTTGCGAGCTACTTAGCCCAAGGTTACGAAGTGGCTTCTCAGGATGCTCTGCCAAGTCAATTCGACACAGACAGCAGTGTGGATCAAAACGTAGTGATTCGCTTGAAACACAAAGTATCAACTTCTACAGAAACTAAGACTGTAACTCAAACGATTAACTACGTTTACGAAGAAGATAACACACCAGCTGCTCCAGAGAAGAAATCTACCTTGACTTTCTCTAGAGAAATAAAAACAGATGAAGTAACAAAGAATACTACACCAGGGGCTTGGACACCATCTACTGGAACCTTCCCAGAGGTAGTTTCTCCAACTGTTGATGGTTACACCCCAGATAAGGCTAAAGTTGACGCAGAAAACGTAACTGCTAATCAGGATGATATCACCGTTACGGTTAAATACAAGGCAGACAAGCAAAAAGTAACCTATACAATCATTGATGATACAACCAATACTACGCTGGAAGATAAGCAAGAGCTTACAAGTGGTAACTCTGATACTCCTCTTCCAAATAACACAGAAGCTAAGTATGATTCAATCGTGGATGCTTATCTAGCCCAAGGTTATGAATTGGTTTCGAAAGATCAGCTTCCAGCTAAGTTCGACCTTGATAGCAGTCATGATCAAAATGTTGTTGTTCATTTAAAACACGGCACAACTGAATCCCAAGAAAGCAAGTCTGTAAACTTGACTGTTCGTTACCATGGTGCAGGAGGACAAACCCCAGCTGACCAAGTACAAACAGCGACTTGGACTCGTACCGTGACGACAGACAAGGTGACTGGCCAACCCGTTTCTGCCACAGTTTGGACAAGTGACAAAGCCAACTATGACGCTGTGCCGTCACCAGTGATTCCAGGTTACAGCGTAGATATTGATACAGTTCCATCTGAAGCAGTTACCCAAGAAAACATTGTCAAGGATGTATACTACACAATCCAAACGCAAAAAGTTACGTACACAGTTGTAGATGAGACAACAGGTCAAACTCTGGAAAACCAAGTGGAATTGACAACAGGTGAGTCAGGTGCAGCTCTGCCAGCAGCAGCGCAAACGAAATACGACACCGTAGTTGCAGGCTACTTGGCACAAGGTTATGAAGTGGCTTCTCAGGATGCTCTGCCAGGTCAATTTGACACAGACAGCAGTGTGGACCAAAATGTAGTCATTCGCTTGAAACACAAAGTATCAACTTCTACAGAAACTAAGACTGTAACTCAAACGATTAACTACGTTTACGAAGAAGACAACACACCAGCTGCTCCAGAGAAGAAATCTACCTTGACTTTCTCTAGAGAAATAAAAACAGATGAAGTAACAAAGAATACTACACCAGGGGCTTGGACACCATCTACTGGAACCTTCCCAGAGGTAGTTTCTCCAACTGTTGATGGTTACACCCCAGATAAGGCTAAAGTTGACGCAGAAAACGTAACTGCTGATCAGGATGATATCACCGTTACGGTTAAATACAAGGCAGATAAGCAAAAAGTAACCTATACCATCATTGATGATACAACCAATACTACGCTGGAAGATAAGCAAGAGCTTACAAGTGGTAACTCTGATACTCCTCTTCCAAATGACACAGAAGCTAAGTATGATTCAATCGTGGATGCTTATCTAGCCCAAGGTTATGAATTGGTTTCGAAAGATCAGCTTCCAGCTAAGTTCGACCTTGATAGCAGTCATGATCAAAATGTTGTTGTTCATGTGAAACACGGCAAAACGAATAGCCAAGAAAGCAAGAATGTAAACTTGACTGTTCGTTACCATGGTGCAGGCAGCCAAACACCAGCTGATCAAGTGCAGACAGCAACTTGGACTCGTACCGTGACGACAGACAAGGTGACTGGCCAACCCGTTTCTGCCACAGTTTGGACAAGTGATAAAACCAACTATGACGCAGTGCCGTCACCAGTGATTCCAGGTTACACTGTGGATGTTGCGACCGTTCCGTCAGAAGCAGTTACCCAAGAAAACATTGTCAAGGATGTGCACTACACAATCCAAACGCAAAAAGTGACGTACACGGTAGTAGATGAGACAACAGGTCAGACTCTGGAAAACCAAGTTGAATTGACAACAGGTGAGTCAGGTGCAGCTCTTCCGGCCGCAGCTCAAACGAAATACGACACCGTAGTTGCAGGCTACTTGGCACAAGGTTACGAAGTAGCTTCTCAGGATGCTCTGCCAGGTCAATTTGACACCGACAGCAGTGTGGACCAAAATGTAGTCATTCGCTTGAAACACAAAACCGTTTCAGTCGAAGAAACAAAACAAGTAAGCATGACTGTTCGTTACCATGGTGCAGGCAGCCAAACACCAGCTGATCAAGTGCAGACAGCAACTTGGACTCGTACCGTGACGACAGACAAGGTGACTGGCCAACCAGTTTCTGCCACAGTTTGGACAAGTGATAAAGCCAACTATGACGCAGTGCCGTCACCAGTGATTCCAGGTTACAGCGTAGATATTGATACAGTTCCATCAGAAGCAGTTACCCAAGAAAACATTGTCAAGGATGTGCATTACAGCGCAGTGCCGACAACTCCAGAGGTTCCTGATACTCCGGTTAAGCCAGAGCCTCCAGTGACACCGCTCGCTCCGACACAACCAAAATCGCAAACGACTCCAGCACCAGTTCTTCCACGTACAGGTGAGGATAATGAGAATGCGAAAGTTATGACGGCAGCAGGAATAGGAGCGTTATTGACGCTGATTGGTATTGGAACTCGCCGTAAAAAAGAAGATTGAGATCTCTAATCCATTCTTTTTGGCTAATAGGTGATAAATTCTAGCACCGAGAGAGTGGGACAGACAGCCATGACGACATAGCCGTCACCCACAGAAACACGAAAATAAAGAAAACAGCCCTCATTTAGAAGTATAATATAAGTGAGGGCTTTGTGGTTGATAATTTCTTGAATATC
>NZ_JBZYCU010000042.1:0-6210 GCF_058933875.1 Streptococcus sp. STC1396
AGATTGATAGAGAACATCCATTGTGATTCCCTCCATTTATAAAGTCAGAGAGCTTGTCTACCGATAACATTGTCGTATTTTTATACTCATGCTCAAGGCGATATTTTGGGGTACTCGTCGGTAGAGTGGATTAGTTTGTCCCGCGAAAGTGATATTCAAGAAATTATCAACCACAAAGCCCTCACTTATATTATACTTCTAAATGAGGGCTGTTTTCTTTATTTTCGTGTTTCTGTGGGTGACGGCTATGTCGTCATGGCTGTCTGTCCCACTCTCTTGTACTTCTTATTTTCCAAGATAGTATTCTTTTACTACGTTTAATTTTTCATCAAACTCAAATACAAGAGGAGGGAAGTTTGGAATTTCTACTCCCATGATTTCATCATCAGACAATTGTTTGATGTGTTTTACAAGAGCGCGGATAGAGTTTCCGTGTGCACCAACGAAGACATTTTTACCATCTTTAAGAGCTGGAGCAATTTTATCTTCCCAGAAAGGAAGAGCACGTTCCAAAGTAACTTTCAAGTTTTCAGCATCTGGTACCACTGTGTCATCAAGATTAGCATAACGGCGATCGCTGTGAGCTGAATATTTATCATCTCTGGCCATATCTGGAGGCAAGACATCATAAGAACGACGCCAAATGTGAACTTGCTCGTCACCAAATTGTTCTGCTGCTTCGGCTTTGTTTTTACCAGTCAGACCACCATAGTGACGTTCGTTCAAGCGCCATGATTTTTCAACTGGTACCCAAAGTTGGTCTGAATATTCAAGAGCCAAATTAGTTGTTTTAATAGCACGTGTCAAAACTGATGTGAAAGCAATATCAAACTCAATTCCCGCTTCTTTGATCAACTTACCAGCGTCGATTGCTTGTTGGGTTCCTTTTTCAGAAAGGTCCACATCAGCCCAACCAGTGAAGAGGTTTGCTTTGTTCCATTCAGACTCACCATGGCGAGCAAAAACTAATTTTACCATTAGAAGTTCTCCTTTTATTTTCCGAGGTTGTCCTCGTTTATCTATTCTATTTTACAAAATTTTTCGTTAAAAAGCTAGTCTAAGTAAGAGAAACATAAAAATTTCACAAATGAATAAGCTAGGTAAAGAAAAACTTTCCTAAACAAAAAAGAAGTTTCAAAATGAACTTCTTTTCAATTTTATCCTGCTTGAACAATTTGCTCCTGACAGGCTGGACAAATTCCATAAACTGTTGTCTGAGCATTGGTAATTCGATAGCCAGTTTGTTTTTCAACTTCCTCTTTGACATCCGGTAAATTAAGGTCCATATCAGCAATACGACCGCATTTTTCACAAATCACATTGAGATGCTGATGTCCCATAAAATCAAAATAAGTCGTTGTATCATTACGGACTTTAAGCTCTGCCACAAATCCCTCATCAATCAGAACTTTAAGATTATTGTAGACAGTCGCCAGACTCATGTGCGGAAATTCTGGCAACAAAGCCTGATAAATCATCTCGGCACTAGGATGATCACTGCTATTAATCATAAAAGCAATAACTGCTTTTCTGGTTTCAGTAAGCCGAACACCCTTCATTCGCAGATGTTCTGTCACTTCCTGATAATACTTTTCATTCTGTTGGTTCATCATATATTCAACTCCATACATACCATTAATAATCTCATTCCATTATACCACGACTGAAAAAAGTTTACTATTAAGAATGATTGTAAATAAAGCAAAATTCACAAAATTTTTTCAAAGCAAAAAGAGAGCGATATTCGCTCTCCCACTATTAGTAGCCTCTACAGCCGACAAGCATCCATTATTTGTCGCCCTTGTTACGGATGACAAAGCCTGTTTTCTTTTCGCTAGAAGTACGGTGCGGACGCTTGTTCCCTCTGCTTTCGAAATCACGACTATTCTTGTTTGACTTGCGTTTAAAGTCACGACGGCCTCCATCTCGGTCTTCGCGTCCACCTCGACGATCACGACCTTGGTCACCTCGACGACCGTTGCCACGGCCGCTCTTCCCTTTACCGCCAAAGCCACCGCCAGACGGTTTAAATGGCAATGGTTTTTCACGGGCAATTTCTACTTCAGGAAGAGTATCTGGATCTTGCACCGTCAAGCTGAGAATATACATGGCCAGCTCTTCTGGGCTGAATTCTGCTGCCAGCTTACGGGCATCCTTGCCAAATTTCTCAAAGTTAGAACGGATGCTTTCATCAGCAAAATCGCGCTCAATCTTCTTAAGAGCCACTTTTTTCTTAGCTTGGAAAGCTTCCTCTGCAGTAGCTGGCTTAAGGCCTTTCATGCGCTTCTTGGTCAGATTTTCGATAATCTGCAGATAACCCATTTCATTTGGTGCTACGAAAGTAATAGACTGACCTGACTTACCAGCACGACCAGTCCGACCAATCCGGTGAACATAGCTTTCTGGATCCTGAGGAATATCGTAGTTGTAGACATGGGTCACACCAGAAATATCCAATCCACGCGCTGCCACATCTGTCGCCACCAAGACATCCAGATTGCCATTTTTAAAGTCACGGAGGACACGAAGACGCTTGCCTTGGTCCAAATCACCATGGATACCCTCTGCTCGGAAACCACGAATTTTCAGGCCACGAGTCAGCTCATCCACCCGACGCTTGGTCCGACCAAAGACGATAGACAGCTCAGGCTGCTCCACGTCCATCAGGCGAGTCATGGTATCAAATTTTTCATTTTCTTTGACACGGATATAATACTGATCTACCAGCTCTGTCGTCAGCTCCTTAGCTGCAATCTTAACGTGCTCAGGCTCTTTCATAAACTGCACACCGATACGCTTGATAGCATCCGGCATGGTCGCTGAAAAGAGTAAGGTCTGACGTTCTTCTGGCACACGAGAAATGATAGACTCAATATCTTCCAAAAAGCCCATGTTAAGCATTTCATCCGCTTCGTCCAAGATCAAGGTTTCAATCTGATTCAGCTTAAGTGCTTTGCGTTTGATTAAATCCAAAAGACGGCCAGGTGTTCCTACGACGATATGGGCACCAGATTTGAGGGCCTTAATTTGCTTTTCGATGCTGGAGCCACCGTAGACAGAACGTACCTTGACCCCCTTGCTGCGGCCAAAACGGAAAAGCTCTTCCTGACTCTGCACGGCCAATTCACGGGTTGGAGCTATAATCAATGCTTGCACAGCAGGATTATTTGTATCAATCTTCTCCAGAGTTGGAAAGCCAAAGGCTGCCGTCTTTCCTGTCCCTGTCTGGGCCTGACCGATAACGTCCTTACCTGCCATGGCAAGTGGAATCGTCTGCTCTTGGATAGGGCTTGCTTCTACAAAGCCAGCTTTTTCAATCTCTGCTAGTAATTCAGCAGATAAATGTAATTCATTAAATTTCAATGTTCTTCTTCTTTCTAAAGGCGGTGCGAAGCCACCTTATAAGGCATTTTTACTCTTTGAAAATCAGTCAAAAGGCTAATAATCTCTAAGCATTAGCTAATTCTCAGGAGAATGATAGGTCGTTGATTAGCTGGATATTTTGTATCCTTTTATTATATCTGCAACCCGCGTTGCTGGTTCTCATTCTTTGAAAATCAACTTAGTTACTTGCAACTTACCCAGTATACCACAAAGTAAAGTCAAAAGATAGGAATTATACGCAAGATTTTGTTTATATTGGAAATTTTTTGAAACTTTTTTGAAAATATACCTCTAGTTTCATACAAAAATACAAGAAAGAGAGGAAAAGATGCCAGCCTACTTCTTCTTAAAAAATATCCTCCAATTCAACTCAATTTCAATCTAGTCTTTCTTCCTCTGGAAAGCACCACCCTGTCGCCCCTCTCCAGCTTATCTGGAAAAAGCACATCCCTCCCACCGCTCCTACCCAAGTTTTTCTGGATGAAGTTGAAGTACAAGTAGAAATGAGAAAGTTAGACGATTCAGAATAGAAACACCTTCCAATAAAATCAGATAAAGAAAAAGAAACAAGCAAGTGCTTCAGTTCATAGACTGACACTTATCTTGTTTCTTTTTTCTATACGTTTAGCATCCGCTATCAGCCCGGCTCATCCAGTTGTCTAGAGCAGGTTGAGAAACGGTTTACTGCTTGGTAAAGGTCAGAGTATCCGGATCATCATCCAGTTCGTCTACAATCAGCTGATTACCATTTTGGCGATAGCTTTTAACATCGTCACCGACAATCAATCTTTGATTAACTGTATCTACTTGTACCTGCTTAATTTCCTTACTGCCATCTACCTCGGTTTCCGTCCAAGTACCAGTCTTACCATTAATTTCTAGGACATATTGGTCACCATCATAGTCGCTTGCCTGATAGCTTCCGTCTAGATTACTAGTCTGACCTTCATTGGGTGAAGAAGTCTGACTAGAGGAAGATCCTGTCGAAGAGCTAGTTGATGACTGCGAAATCTTGTTTTGCTCAGACTGGGTCGAAGTGGTATTTCCTCCCTGATTCGCATTACTTGAGCAAGCAGCTAATAGGACTGCTAGTGTCAGAGATAGAATTCCGATAAAGGCTTTTTTTGAAATAGTCATATCGCTTTCTCCTTTTTCTACAAATGTAGTTTACATTCCTATTCTACACTTGTCTGTATCATTTGTCAAGAATTTGCTATTCTCTCTGAAAAATGTCCGGATAGTAAGCAGATGAGCTGTGACATAATCAATAGCTCACATCAATTACATTTGATTGTTGTTTTCTTGCTTCCTTTCAAACCCCAATTGCTCATTATAAGAATCTACAGTAGCTTGTAACCTTTTCTGCTCTTCTTATAAGGTTTCATCTTCAGGTATATCAATTAAGCCATTCATCATTTTAGCTTTCTGGATTATCATCGGACTCTCATGTAACTTTTCTTCTTTTCGCTCGGATTTCAACCGTTCTAAGCCATTACTATAGCTATCACCACTGCTGTTTAGTGATTAAATTGCTCCGATGATAAGCAAAAATCCCAATAAGCTCATCCCACATAATTTCTCTTATCTTCCATAGCAATTTCCTTTATGTTAAGCTTGAATACTATAAATGATGGCTTTTATAAAGTGCTATTCATTGAGAAAAGCAGCCCCAAAGGACTGCTTTTTTTAGGCTCTATAATTTCTGTAGTGGGTAAATCCACCGCAGGGATTATGGAGCCTATTTTGTTGTAGAAAAAAAAGTCCCATAAGACCTATAATGAAAAGCAACGAAACCATCATTAGAAAGAATCTTATGGAACAATTAAATTTTATCACAAACCTACTCGAAATTAAATACAAAAATATCATCATTCTAGATTACAAGGACTCGGGGACTCATAAAGAAATCTTCTCCAAGCTAGATTATCCTGCTCCTAAATGCCCTCACTGTCAAGGACAAATGGTTAAATATGACTTCCAAAGAAAATCCAAAATCCCCTATCTAGAGTGTGCGGGATACAAAACGCTGATTCGGTTAAAGAAACGCCGTTTCCGCTGTCAGGATTGCGGGAAAGTAGCTGTCGCAGAAACGTCCTTAGTCAAGAAGAATCACCAAATCGCAACCATCGTCAACCAGAAAATCGCTCAAAAATTGATCGAGAAAGTCCCTATGACGGCCATCGCTGAAAGCTTAGCAGTTTCCACGTCAACCGTCATTCGTAAACTGAAAGAGTTTAAATTTAAGGCAGATCTCAACTATCTTCCAACTCACATGTCTTGGGAGTGAAACAGTCTGGGGAGAGACTGTTTCAGCTGGCTTCAAGAAGGGAAAGATGAGCTTCATTGCGCAGGATTTTGACTCGCTTAAGGTCATCACAATTCTGGACGGACGAACGCAAGCAACCATTCGCAATCACTTTCTGCGCTATTCCAGACAGGTCCGAAACGGCGTTAAAGTCATTACCATGGACATGTTTAGTCCCTACTACGACATCGCCAGACAACTCTTCCCTTCCGCGAAAATCGTTCTGGATCGTTTTCACATTGTCCAACACCTGAGCCGGGCTATGAACCGTCTTCGCATCCAAATCATGAATCAATTTGAGAGAAAATCTCACGAATACAAGGCTATCAAACGCTACTGGAAACTGATCCAACAAGATAGCCGTAAACTCAGTGATAAACGCTTTTATCGGCCGACTTTTCGCATGCATTTGACCAACAAAGAGATTCTGGAAAAGCTGCTCTCTTACTCTCAAGAACTCAGAGAACACTATGACCTCTACCAACTCTTGCTTTTTCATTTTCAAGAGAAACAAGCTGAAC
>NZ_JBZYCU010000043.1:0-4957 GCF_058933875.1 Streptococcus sp. STC1396
GCTAAGCGACTTCCATATCTCACAGGGGGCAACCCCCAACTACTTCCGGCGTTCTAGGGCTTAACTACTGTGTTCGGCATGGGTACAGGTGTATCTCCTAGGCTATCGTCACTTAACTTTCTGAATTAACTTACAATCTTACATTGCCTTGTCAACTCAAAATTGAATAACTACTCAAATCAAACAATACTTGTCAAACGCTGCGCTCAATGAAATTGTATTCGGACTTAAAAGCTAGTAAATTAGATAGCCTACCTGCCTCATCATCGATGTCTGGCTAGCCTCCTAAATTTATACGCTTTTCTCAACGTCCTCTTTACTTAGTTTTGGATAAGTCCTCGAGCTATTAGTATTAGTCCGCTTCATGTGTCGCCACACTTCCACTCCTAACCTATCTACCTGATCTTCTCTCAGGGCTCTTACTAACTTCTGTTATGGGAAATCTCATCTTGAGGTGGGTTTCACACTTAGATGCTTTCAGCGTTTATCCCTTCCCTACATAGCTACCCAGCGATGCCTCTGGCGAGACAACTGGTACACCAGCGGTAAGTCCACTCTGGTCCTCTCGTACTAGGAGCAGATCCTCTCAAATTTCCTACGCCCGCGACGGATAGGGACCGAACTGTCTCACGACGTTCTGAACCCAGCTCGCGTGCCGCTTTAATGGGCGAACAGCCCAACCCTTGGGACCGACTACAGCCCCAGGATGCGACGAGCCGACATCGAGGTGCCAAACCTCCCCGTCGATGTGAACTCTTGGGGGAGATAAGCCTGTTATCCCCAGGGTAGCTTTTATCCGTTGAGCGATGGCCCTTCCATGCGGAACCACCGGATCACTAAGCCCGACTTTCGTCCCTGCTCGAGTTGTTGCTCTCGCAGTCAAGCTCCCTTATACCTTTACACTCTGCGACTGATTTCCAACCAGTCTGAGGGAACCTTTGGGCGCCTCCGTTACCTTTTAGGAGGCGACCGCCCCAGTCAAACTGCCCGTCAGACACTGTCTCCGATAGGGATCACCTATCTGGGTTAGAGTGGCCATAACACAAGGGTAGTATCCCAACAACGCCTCCTTCGAAACTGGCGTCCCGATCTCATAGGCTCCTACCTATCCTGTACATGTGGCACAGACACTCAATATCAAACTGCAGTAAAGCTCCATGGGGTCTTTCCGTCCTGTCGCGGGTAACCTGCATCTTCACAGGTACTAAAATTTCACCGAGTCTCTCGTTGAGACAGTGCCCAAATCATTACGCCTTTCGTGCGGGTCGGAACTTACCCGACAAGGAATTTCGCTACCTTAGGACCGTTATAGTTACGGCCGCCGTTTACTGGGGCTTCAATTCATACCTTCGGATTACTCCTAAGCACTCCTCTTAACCTTCCAGCACCGGGCAGGCGTCACCCCCTATACATCATCTTACGATTTAGCAGAGAGCTGTGTTTTTGATAAACAGTTGCTTGGGCCTATTCACTGCGGCTGACATACGTCAGCACCCCTTCTCCCGAAGTTACGGGGTCATTTTGCCGAGTTCCTTAACGAGAGTTCTCTCGATCACCTGAGGCTACTCGCCTCGACTACCTGTGTCGGTTTGCGGTACGGGTAGAGTATGATACAACGCTAGAAGCTTTTCTTGGCAGTGTGACATCACTCACTCGCTACTAATCTTCGCTCCCCATCACAGCTCAACGTTATAGGTATAAGCATTTGACTCATACCACGCCTCACTGATTAGACGTACATCCATTCGTACGCACGAGTTAGCCTACTGCGTCCCTCCATCACTTCATACTCTAGTACAGGAATATCAACCTGTTGTCCATCGGATACACCTTTCGGTCTCTCCTTAGGTCCCGACTAACCCAGGGCGGACGAGCCTTCCCCTGGAAACCTTAGTCTTACGGTGGATGGGATTCTCACCCATCTTGCGCTACTCATACCGGCATTCTCACTTCTATGCGTTCCAGCGCTCCTCACGGTACACCTTCGCCACACATAGAACGCTCTCCTACCATACCTATAAAGGTATCCACAGCTTCGGTAAATTGTTTTAGCCCCGGTACATTTTCGGCGCAGGGTCACTCGACTAGTGAGCTATTACGCACTCTTTGAATGAATAGCTGCTTCTAAGCTAACATCCTAGTTGTCTGTGCAACCCCACATCCTTTTCCACTTAACAATTATTTTGGGACCTTAGCTGGTGGTCTGGGCTGTTTCCCTTTCGACTACGGATCTTAGCACTCGCAGTCTGACTGCCGACCATAATTCTTTGGCATTCGGAGTTTATCTGAGATTGGTAATCCGGGATGGACCCCTCACCCAAACAGTGCTCTACCTCCAAGAATCTTGATGTCGACGCTAGCCCTAAAGCTATTTCGGAGAGAACCAGCTATCTCCAAGTTCGTTTGGAATTTCTCCGCTACCCACAAGTCATCCAAGCACTTTTCAACGTGCCCTGGTTCGGTCCTCCAGTGCGTTTTACCGCACCTTCAACCTGCTCATGGGTAGGTCACATGGTTTCGGGTCTACATCATGATACTAAAGCGCCCTATTCAGACTCGGTTTCCCTACGGCTCCGTCTCTTCAACTTAACCTCGCATCATAACGTAACTCGCCGGTTCATTCTACAAAAGGCACGCTCTCACCCATTAACGGGCTCGAACTTGTTGTAGGCACACGGTTTCAGGTTCTATTTCACTCCCCTTCCGGGGTACTTTTCACCTTTCCCTCACGGTACTGGTTCACTATCGGTCACTAGGGAGTATTTAGGGTTGGGAGATGGTCCTCCCAGATTCCGACGGGATTTCGCGTGTCCCGCCGTACTCAGGATTCTGCTAGGTACAGATTCTATTTAAAATACGAGGCTCTTACTCTCTTTGGCTGACCTTCCCATGTCATTCTTCTATAAAATCTGAGTCCACAGCGCAGTCCTACAACCCCGAAGAGTAAACTCTTCGGTTTGCCCTCCTGCCTCTTCGCTCGCCGCTACTAAGGCAATCGCTTTTGCTTTCTCTTCCTGCAGCTACTTAGATGTTTCAGTTCACTGCGTCTTCCTCCTCATCTCCTTAACAGAGATAGGTAACAGGTAGTACCTGCTGGGTTCCCCCATTCGGATACCCCCGGATCTATGCTTACTTACAGCTCCCCGAGGCATTTCGTCGTTTGTCACGTCCTTCTTCGGCTCCTAGTGCCAAGGCATCCACCGTGCGCCCTTACTAACTTAACCTTATTTTTCGACCTTTCAGTCTTAAACTCATTAATATTCACAGCGTTTTCGGTTTATTTTCTTGTTACTATTTGATATAGTTATTCAATTTTCAATGGACAAGTTTAGAATAGTACATACTATTCTAATGGAGCCTAGCGGGATCGAACCGCTGACCTCCTGCGTGCAAAGCAGGCGCTCTCCCAGCTGAGCTAAGGCCCCACAAGACCTCTCAAAACTAAACATGACGACCAATGGCTTCCGTTTTCCTTAGAAAGGAGGTGATCCAGCCGCACCTTCCGATACGGCTACCTTGTTACGACTTCACCCCAATCATCTATCCCACCTTAGGCGGCTGGCTCCTAAAAGGTTACCTCACCGACTTCGGGTGTTACAAACTCTCGTGGTGTGACGGGCGGTGTGTACAAGGCCCGGGAACGTATTCACCGCGGCGTGCTGATCCGCGATTACTAGCGATTCCGACTTCATGTAGGCGAGTTGCAGCCTACAATCCGAACTGAGACTGGCTTTAAGAGATTAGCTTGCCGTCACCGACTTGCGACTCGTTGTACCAGCCATTGTAGCACGTGTGTAGCCCAGGTCATAAGGGGCATGATGATTTGACGTCATCCCCACCTTCCTCCGGTTTATTACCGGCAGTCTCGCTAGAGTGCCCAACTGAATGATGGCAACTAACAATAAGGGTTGCGCTCGTTGCGGGACTTAACCCAACATCTCACGACACGAGCTGACGACAACCATGCACCACCTGTCACCGGTGTGCCGAAGCAAAATCCTATCTCTAGGACGGGCACCGGGATGTCAAGACCTGGTAAGGTTCTTCGCGTTGCTTCGAATTAAACCACATGCTCCACCGCTTGTGCGGGCCCCCGTCAATTCCTTTGAGTTTCAACCTTGCGGTCGTACTCCCCAGGCGGAGTGCTTAATGCGTTAGCTGCGGCACTGAGTCCCGGAAAGGACCCAACACCTAGCACTCATCGTTTACGGCGTGGACTACCAGGGTATCTAATCCTGTTTGCTCCCCACGCTTTCGAGCCTCAGCGTCAGTTACAGACCAGAGAGCCGCTTTCGCCACCGGTGTTCCTCCATATATCTACGCATTTCACCGCTACACATGGAATTCCACTCTCCCCTTCTGCACTCAAGTTAAACAGTTTCCAAAGCGTACTATGGTTAAGCCACAGCCTTTAACTTCAGACTTATCTAACCGCCTGCGCTCGCTTTACGCCCAATAAATCCGGACAACGCTCGGGACCTACGTATTACCGCGGCTGCTGGCACGTAGTTAGCCGTCCCTTTCTGGTAAGTTACCGTCACAGTGTGAACTTTCCACTCTCACACTCGTTCTTCTCTTACAACAGAGCTTTACGATCCGAAAACCTTCTTCACTCACGCGGCGTTGCTCGGTCAGGGTTCCCCCCATTGCCGAAGATTCCCTACTGCTGCCTCCCGTAGGAGTCTGGGCCGTGTCTCAGTCCCAGTGTGGCCGATCACCCTCTCAGGTCGGCTATGTATCGTCGCCTAGGTGAGCCGTTACCTCACCTACTAGCTAATACAACGCAGGTCCATCTCTTAGTGATGCAATTGCATCTTTTAATATCTTACCATGCAGTAAGATATCTTATGCGGTATTAGCTATCGTTTCCAATAGTTATCCCCCGCTAAAAGGTAGGTTACCTACGCGTTACTCACCCGTTCGCGACTCACAAAGTACGGTGTAGTAAACTACGGTG
>NZ_JBZYCU010000044.1:0-4557 GCF_058933875.1 Streptococcus sp. STC1396
TGAGATATGGAAGTCGCTTAGCAGGATAGGAAGTAGTAGTACTTCCTTTTTGGGAGTTTAGCTCAGCTGGGAGAGCATCTGCCTTACAAGCAGAGGGTCAGCGGTTCGATCCCGTTAACTCCCATATAGGTCCCGTAGTGTAGCGGTTATCACGTCGCCCTGTCACGGCGAAGATCGCGGGTTCGATTCCCGTCGGGACCGTTTCAATTGTGGAAATGCAATTGAATGTTGCGGATGGATTAAGTGTCACTTGAGTCCTATTTGACAACTCTATAAAGACTCGTTAGCTCAGTTGGTAGAGCATTTGACTTTTAATCAAAGGGTCACTGGTTCGAGCCCAGTACGGGTCATATAAGCGGGTTTGGCGGAATTGGCAGACGCACCAGATTTAGGATCTGGCGCTTTAGGGCGTGGGGGTTCAAGTCCCTTAACCCGCATGAAGAAATAGAAGTGAGCCGGCTTAGCTCAGTTGGTAGAGCATCTGATTTGTAATCAGAGGGTCGCGTGTTCAAGTCATGTAGCCGGCATTTTTTTATACAGATGCGAACGTAGTTCAGTGGTAGAACACCACCTTGCCAAGGTGGGGGTCGCGGGTTCGAATCCCGTCGTTCGCTTTGAGGCCGGGGTGGCGGAACTGGCAGACGCACAGGACTTAAAATCCTGCGATTGGCAACGATCGTACCGGTTCGATTCCGGTCCTCGGCATGAGAGTTTAAAAGAGCACCCTTAGCTCAACTGGATAGAGTACCTGACTACGAATCAGGCGGTTAGAGGTTCGACTCCTCTAGGGTGCATATTAGAACGAAGTCTCATGACTCCGTTTTTGGATTTTCTCGGGAAGTAGCTCAGCTTGGTAGAGTACTTGGTTTGGGACCAAGGTGTCGCAGGTTCGAATCCTGTCTTCCCGATATATGGCGGTGTAGCTCAGCTGGCTAGAGCGTCCGGTTCATACCCGGGAGGTCGGGGGTTCGATCCCCTTCGCCGCTATGATGATCTTGTTGGACCTTTAGCTCAGCTGGTTAGAGCTCTCGGCTCATAACCGAGTGGTCGTAGGTTCAAGTCCTACAAGGTCCATATTGTGTGAAACTCACTATGTTGGAGGATTACCCAAGTCCGGCTGAAGGGAACGGTCTTGAAAACCGTCAGGCGTGTAAAAGCGTGCGTGGGTTCGAATCCCACATCCTCCTTAGATAAGAATATCGCGGGATGGAGCAGCTAGGTAGCTCGTCGGGCTCATAACCCGAAGGTCGTAGGTTCAAATCCTGCTCCCGCAATTTTGGCTCGGTAGCTCAGTTGGTAGAGCAATGGATTGAAGCTCCATGTGTCGGCGGTTCGATTCCGTCTCGCGCCATTTTATTCTGAATATAAGCGGGTGTAGTTTAGTGGTAAAACTACAGCCTTCCAAGCTGTTGTCGCGAGTTCGATTCTCGTCACCCGCTTTGAACTAGATTGTTCAATCCAAGTTTTTAACTTGGGCGCGTAGCTCAGGTGGTTAGAGCGCACGCCTGATAAGCGTGAGGTCGGTGGTTCGAGTCCACTCGTGCCCATTAATATTGGAGAATTACTCAAGAGGCTGAAGAGGACGGTTTGCTAAATCGTTAGGTCGGGTAACTGGCGCGGGGGTTCGAATCCCCCATTCTCCGCTATAAGTAAGGAGTTTAGCTGATGCTATCTCCTTTTCTTGTATCTTTTTGCATTAAGGTAAGTTAATCTAATCTTAATTTTTTCTTTAAAATTGATATATGCTGTAATAAGGAACATATATCTAGTTGGAACCATTATGTATTGATATTGCTGAGGTTTATTTTTATGAATAAATTTAAAAAATCTAAGTTTTTTATTTTCTTTTTAATAACTATTAGCTTAATAGGAGGGTTGTTACTTTCACCTGTCTCGTCTTATTTTATTTCTTTTTCTTCTAATATAATTTCAACAATTGATCGAATGATTGCTCGGCCTGTTACCTTTGTGTTAAATGAAAAAGATAGACTTTTTGATTTGATGAAAACGTATAAAGAAAATGGAGATTTAAAGAAAGCGCTTTATACCATAGAAGAGAAGGCAAATAAAGTTGATTCTTTGGAAGATGAGAATAGTCAATTAAGGCAATTATTAGATTTAAAAGAGCAGGACCAAAACACGATTAAAATTGCTTCAGAGGTGATTGCTCGTAGTCCGTCTGCTTGGACAAATGAGCTGACAATTGATAAAGGGGCTGCTAGTGATGTTACAAAATCAATGCTGGCAATTTCTAATGGTGGAGTCATCGGAGCAGTAACACAGGTTTCTGCTGATTCAAGTGTTGTGACCTTGCTTAGCAATGAAAAAAATTCAAGCCAAATTTCTGTGAAGATTCAAACAGAGACTGGTTTTGTCTATGGTATTATTACTGGTTTTGATTCTAAAAATTCCACTTTTATTGTAAGTCAGTTAAATAGTTTTTCTGGTGTTACAGAAGGAGCTTCTGTTCTGACAAGCGGATTGGGCACCTATAATGCAGAAAATTTACTTGTGGGAAAAGTTTTGTCTGTCTCTAAAGGGAAAGATCAGTTGAATGATGTGATTTTAGTTCAACCTGCTGCTGATTTTTCAGATATCCAAGCTGTAATTTTGGTGAGAAATTGATATGAAAAGCTCGAAAGAAAAAATTTTAACACCGATTATCTTGTTTTTAATCTTATTACTTGATGGACAGTTGTCTCGACTCTTTATCGGTCTATTATCAGGTCAGTGCTATCCTATCAGCCACTTATTACTGATTTACATGATTTTTATTTCTATTAATTTTTCTAGAACTTTCAATCTTGTTTTATTTATGGGACTGGGATTGATATATGATGTTTATTATTTACATGTTATAGGCATTTTTGTGATTTTATTTCCTTTGCTTAGTGCTTTCATTATTTACATGAATGACGTTTTGTTGTTAAATCGCTTGACTCGTTTTTTATCTGTGATTACGGCTGTCTTTTTGATTGAAATAGTTAGTGTCACTTTGGTTCTTCTTTTAAAGCTGGCAGCAATTGATTTTTCACATTTCATTATCTTTAGTTTGGTTCCTACTTTACTCTTAAATGCTGTTTTCTTCTTGGTATTCCAATCTTTGTTTGAAAAAGTCTATTTATGATGAATAAGAAATAGAAATGTAATAAATACGTAACACAAACAGTTTTGATTTTTGATATACTATATAATGTCTTACCAAGAAGGAGTATATATTTTTATGAAGAAAAAATTGTTCGCATCAATTTTGTTGAGTACGCTTATCCTTTCTCAAGGAGCTTCACTTGTGAGTGTAAAAGCGGATTCTACCGATGATAAAATTGCTGCTCAAGACAGTAAAATTAACAGTATAACAGCGCAACAGCAATCAGCACAAGCACAAGTTGACGAGATTCAAAGTCAAGTTTCTGCAATTCAAAAACAACAAGAAAAACTTCAAGCTGAAAATGAAAAATTATCAGCAGAGTCTGCTAAGTTATCAGCTGAAATTGATACTTTATCTAAAAACATCGTTGCTCGAAATGAATCGCTTGCTAATCAAGCTCGTAGTGCTCAAACGAATGGAACTGCTACTAGTTACATTAATACAATCGTGAGTTCTAGCTCTATTACAGAAGCAATTTCACGTGTAGCTGCTATGAGTGAAATTGTTGCAGCAAATAATAAAATGTTAGAGCAACAAAAAGCTGATAAAGAAGCAATTGCTGAAAAACAAGTTGCTAATAATGAAGCAATCAATACTGTTATCGCTAATCAGCAACAGCTTTCAGATGATGCACAAGTTTTAACAACCAAACAAGCAGAACTTAAAGTTGCTCAGTTGAACCTTGCAGCAGAAAAAACAACTGCTGAAAATGAAAAAAATAGCCTTTTAGAGCAAAAAGCAGCAGCAGAGAAAGCAGCAGCAGAAGCAGCAGCAGCAGAGGCAGCTTATAAAGCACAACAACAGGCACAACAACAAGCAGTTCTTGCTTCTGCAAATACTAGCTTCTCAGCTCAGGTTCAAGCTGTAAATAATACAGCAGCAGCTCCTGCGGCAGAGGCTACTATATCTGCACCAGCAGTGACTCAGCCAGCAGCAACTGTCTCTCGTCCTACTTACAGTTCTTCAGCGACAACCTATCCTGTAGGTCAATGTACTTGGGGTGCTAAGACTTTGGCTCCATGGGCTGGTGACTATTGGGGTAATGGTGGTCAATGGGCAGCTAGTGCAGCAGCAGCAGGCTTCCGTACAGGTTCACAACCTCAGGTTGGTGCGATTGCATGTTGGAATGATGGTGGATATGGACACGTTGCTGTAGTAACAGCTGTTCAATCTGCTACTAACATTCAAGTATCAGAAGCTAATTATGCTGGCAACCAAGCAATTGGTAACTACCGAGGCTGGTTTAATCCAGGTGCTGTAACTTATATTTATCCAAATTAAATTGGCTCTTTTCTACCATTTGTCAAGTCTGTCAAGGCTTTAAGTGAAAAATGAGATAAGACAGTAGCTATTCCGAGGTTACTGTCTTATTTTTAACACTTTTTGAGCCATAAAAGGGCATGCAAAAA
>NZ_JBZYCU010000045.1:0-2911 GCF_058933875.1 Streptococcus sp. STC1396
AAGCGCTACCGACTCAGTTTGATACCGACGATGCGACGGATCAGAATGTCACGGTGCGTCTGCGCCATAAGACGGTTCCGGTTGAAGAAACGAAAACGGTGACCGAGACCATCCAGTATGTCTATGAAAATGGTGACCAAGCAGCTCCAGCTAAAGTTCAAAAATTAGACTTTAAACGTACGAATATCAAAGATTTAGTTACTGGCAAAACCCCTCAAGAGGGAGTCTGGACACCATCTATCGGAACTTTCCCAGAGGTAGTTTCTCCAACTGTTGATGGTTACACCCCAGATAAGGCTAAAGTTGACGCTGTAACTGTAACCCCTGAACAAGGTAATATCAACGTTACGGTTACTTACAAGGCGGATAAACAAAAAGTAACCTATACAATCATTGACGATACTGCTCAAAAAACACTGAAAAATAAGGAATTACTAGCAAGTGGTAACTCTGATACTCCTCTTCCAAACAGTGCACGAGAAAAATATGATTTAATCGTGAATGCTTATCTAGCCCAAGGTTATGAATTGGTTTCGAAAGATCAGCTTCCAGCTAAGTTCGACCTTGATAGCAGTCATGATCAAAATGTAGTTGTTCATGTGAAACACGGCACAACGGATAGCCAAGAAAGCAAGGATGTAAACTTGACTATTCGTTACCATGGTGCAGGCAGCCAAACACCAGCTGACCAAGTTCAGACAGCAACTTGGACTCGTAGCGTGAAGACAGACAAGGTGACTGGCAATCAAGTTTCTGCCACAGCTTGGACAAGCGACAAAGTAAACTATGATGCAATCCCATCGCCAGTGATTCCAGGTTATAGCGTAGATATCGAGACAGTTCCATCAGAAGCAGTTACCCAAGAGAATATTGTCAAGGATGTGCATTACACAATCCAAACGCAAAAAGTTACGTACACAGTTGTAGATGAGACAATAGGTCGAACTCTGGAAAACCAAGTGGAATTGACAACAGGTGAGTCAGGTGCAGCTCTTCCGACCGCAGCTCAAACGAAATACGACACCGTAGTTGCGGGCTACTTAGCACAAGGTTACGAAGTGGCTTCTCAGGATGCTCTGCCAGGTCAATTTGACACAGACAGCAGTGTGGACCAAAATGTAGTCATTCGCTTGAAACACAAAGTATCAACTTCTACAGAAACTAAGACTGTAACGCAAACGATTAACTACGTCTACGAAGAAGATAACACACCAGCAGCTCCAGAGAAGAAAACGACCTTGACTTTCTCTAGAGAAATGAAAACAGATGAAGTGACTAAAACGACTACGCAAGGGGCTTGGACTCCGTCGGTCGGAACCTTCCCAGAGGTAGTGTCTCCAACTGTTGATGGTTACACCCCAGATAAGGCTAAAGTTGACGCAGAAAACGTAACTGCTAATCAGGATGATATTACCGTTACGGTTAAATACAAGGCAGACAAGCAAAAAGTAACCTATACCATCATTGATGATACAACCAATACCACGCTGGAAGATAAGCAAGAGCTTACAAGTGGTAACTCTGATACTCCTCTTCCAAATGACACAGAAGCTAAGTATGATTCAATCGTGGATGCTTATCTAGCCCGAGGTTATGAATTGGTTTCGAAAGATCAGCTTCCAGCTAAGTTCGACCTTGATAGTAGCTATAATCAAAATGTTGTTGTTCATGTGAAACACGGCACAACGGATAGCCAAGAAAGCAAGGCTGTGAACCTGACTGTTCGTTACCATGGTGCAGGCAGCCAAACACCAGAAGATAAGGTGCAAACAGCGACTTGGACTCGTACCGTGACGACAGACAAGGTGAATGGCCAACCAGTTTCTACCACAGCTTGGACAAGCGACAAAACCAACTATGACGCTGTGCCGTCACCAGTGATTCCAGGTTACACTGTGGATGTAGCGGCTGTTCCATCAGAAGCAGTTACCCAAGAGAATATTGTCAAGGATGTATACTACACAATCCAAACGCAAAAAGTTACGTACACAGTTGTAGATGAGACAACAGGTCAGACTCTGGAAAACCAAGTGGAATTGACAACAGGTGAGTCAGGTGCAGCTCTTCCAGCAGCAGCGCAAACGAAATACGATACCGTAGTCGCAGGTTATCTGGCAAAAGGTTATGAAGTGGTTTCTCAGGACGCCCTGCCAGGTCAATTCGACACCGACAGCAGTGTGGATCAAAACGTAGTGATTCGCTTGAAACACGGCACAACTGAATCCCAAGAAAGCAAGGATGTAAACTTGACTGTTCGTTACCATGGTGCAGGAGGACAAACCCCAGCTGACCAAGTACAAACAGCGACTTGGACTCGTACCGTGACGACAGACAAGGTGACTGGCCAACCAGTTTCTGCCACAGCTTGGACAAGCGACAAAGCTAACTATAACGCTGTGCCATCGCCAGTAATTCCAGGCTATAGCGTAGATATTGATACAGTTCCATCTGAAGTAGTTACCCAAGAGAATATTGTCAAGGATGTGCATTACAGCGCAGTGCCGACAACTCCAGAGGTTCCTGATACTCCAGTTAAGCCAGAGCCTCCAGTGACACCGCTCGCTCCAACACAACCAAAAGCGCAAACGACTCCAGCACCAGTTCTTCCACGTACAGGTGAGGATACTGAGAATGCGAAAGTTATGACGGCAGCAGGAATAGGAGCGCTATTGACGCTGATTGGTATTGGAACTCGCCGTAAAAAAGAAGATTGAGATCTCTAATCCATTCTTTTTGGCTAATAGGTGATAAATTCTAGCACCGAGAGAGAACGCAAGTTCTCTCTTTTTTTGGCTCTTTTCTACCATTTGTCAAGTCTGTCAAGGCTTTAAGTGAAAAATGAGATAAGACAGTAGCTATTCCGAGGTTACTGTCTTATTTTTAACACTTTTTGAGCCATAAAAGGGCATGC
>NZ_JBZYCU010000046.1:0-2838 GCF_058933875.1 Streptococcus sp. STC1396
AGCGACGTCTAGCGCCATAGAGCCCTACGACTTTACAAGACACCACTACTTTAACATAAAGAAAAAGTAGTGAGTACTCTCTCCCGTCGGAGATTTCTTCACTACTAATCTTAGTATGTTTTCTACAGTCTTTACAGCGGAAACGTCGTTTCCTTAGACGAATCAATGTCTTGTATCCCGCGCACTCTAGATAGGGAATTTTCGATTCTTTCTGGAAGTCATATTTAGCCATTTTTCCTTGGCAGTGAGGGCATTTAGGTGCGGGATAATCTAGCTTAGTGAGGATTTCTTTATGAGTCCCCGAGTCCTTGTAATCTAGAATGATGATATTTTTGTCTTTAATTTCGAGTAGGTTTGTGATAAAATTTAATTGTTCCATAAGATTTTTTCTAATGATGGTTTCGTTGCTTTTCATTATAGGTCTTATGGAACTTTTTTTCTACAACAAAATAGGCTCCATAATCCCTGCGGTGGATTTACCCACTACAAATATTATAGAGCTTATTTTACAATATATCGTATACAAACATGATTTAGAAAATTTTTCCGCTCTCTCTAATAACGAAATTACACAATTTTTGTATATTTTATTTGCATATTGATTGAATTATTCCACTCACCAAAGTATAATATATAATGTGGGAGTGGCTAATTTTTTAAGTATTGTCAGACAGCTTAGAGATAGTTATTTAAACTCTCAGGATTATTTATTTTATTATATTGATATTGGCAAACTAAAAAAGTAAGATAGATTGTTGATATTAAATCAAATATGAAGTTGCTATAAGTGATGGCAAAAGCTTGAGACTTAGCATGAAAAGCTCTTGTTATTTCTCTTTTAGAAGGAATTAGATCAAGAGAGTTAATTAATTATAAAAAGAAAGCTAATATATTGATGTTCAAGAAAACTGGTGAAACAAAGGAACATGGTTCAATCCGTAAGAATAAAGTTTATGGTGCGATCGGAGTTCTAATATTTGGGATTATTGCAATGTTTAGCTCCCATGAAGGTGTGGTAGCTGATGAAATTAAGGCTACTAAGACAACCGCCTTGGCTCCTGTAGCAGAAGCTTCTGATACTAGCTTGATTGTTCAAGCGAAAACTGTTGCAGCCGAAGTTGCTGAAGCAAAATCGTTGGCAGCTTCATCAGCACCTGTGCCTGTTTCGATGGTAGCTGCTGGGAACCCTGCTGAAGGACAGCCAAATGTAACAGTTGAGAATCAAGAATTAAAAGATGCTATTGCTACTGCTCAAGCTTCTAATATTGAAGTAAAACAAAAACCAACTGAGATCATTGGAACAGCTAATACACAAGAAGAAGCTGCAAACTTAGAGGCTGATGCAATTGCTCGTGAAAAAGAGCAAGCCCAAAGTATACGAGAGTCAACTGATAAATATAACAGTGATTATGCAACAGCTCAAAGTAACACTCAAAAGCCCGGTTATCTTAGTGAAGTTGTAACTCAGGGGTTAAACTTTCAAAGTGAGCCGAATGCTAGTTTATCAATTAGTGGGACGACAGAATTCGGTCAGCAAGATGCGCCTAGAGCGTACTCATATGAAGAATATATAGGTAGTGGTAGGACATTTGCTAATAATCCAATAGCTGCATACAAAACTTCTGCATCAGGGAATTTTGTGATTCCCAAAATTAACAAAGGTCAAACTATAACAGCTACTTACACAAATCTACAAAATTCTAGCTATAATGGTACAAAAATTGCTAAAGTTGTTTATGAAGTAACAAATTTAAATAATGGGATAGGAATAATCGGTTTTGCTGAGAAAGATCCAACTAAGGGGATTTATACTTTTTATAACTTAACTGCTCCTTCTAAATATGGTGTAAAAATTCGTTTTTATGACGAGAATGATAATATCATCCAATTTAAGCAAGCAACTCCAGCTATATTGGCACTGACAAGTTTGTCAAAAACGATACGTGCTGATGGAAAGAAGCATGAAGAGGGGATAGCAGACTATAACTTCAAACCAGTAAAAATAACTGGTTCGTATGTTGAAAAACAATCTGATAATCGTTTAGCTGCAAGTAGTCCGACACAAAATATCCCAGATAGATATAACCATCCGGATTTTTATAAGACTAGTATCGCTGGTGTAATAGATAATGGCGATGTTATCTCGTTTACCATGCGTAGGGATTCAGAGTTTGATAGCGGGTACTGGTTAGCAATTACAAGTAGGTTACCTTCTCCTTTTATTTTAACGAAGCCTGACCTCAGTTATAATTTTTTCAGTTACAACACAGCCGGAACAGTATTGCTTGATAATTATATTCAAGGAACAACGACTAAACTGACCGAAACACAAATAATTAAGCCTAAAGGGACGCCCACAGGAGAATCTTATGTAGCGTCACATGAAGAACGGGTGCATTTCAATGGGAAAGTTTATAAATATGTATCATCAAGTGAAAATGCAATGGGCACAGTGAGGTTGGGGATTACAAATGTATATAACTATTATGTTGAGGCAATAGGAGGTGCCAGGGTTGTTTATCTTGATGATGACGATAATAAGAAGATTTTAGAGACTAAAGAGCTGATGGGTTATTATGGTCAAACAGATACCTATAGGACTACCGCAACGCTTCAGTATTACCAAAACTTACACTATGAAGTTGTTTCAGATAATTATCCAAGCGTCGGTGTGACGTACGATGAAACTATTCAAACCTTTGAAGTCCATTTGCGCCATAAGACGGTTCCGGTTGAAGAAACGAAAACGGTGACCGAGACCATCCAGTATGTCTATGAGGACGCGAGCCAGGCGGCAGAGTCTAAGGTTCAGACGCTGGAGTTCAAGCGGACCAATAC
>NZ_JBZYCU010000047.1:0-2806 GCF_058933875.1 Streptococcus sp. STC1396
GAACGGTGAACTTATAGGTACCGTCAGACTGTTTCTGAGCCTTGTGCCAAATCAGATCATCCTGACCGTGCTCATGCGACCAAGTCGGAAGCAAGACCTCACGAATCCCCTGCGGGCTGGAAACCTGGGAAACAATCACATCAAAGGTACCCGTCTTAGGATTGTTATTGGCAATCGTCAGCTTACCCTCTGGTTTTCCGAACGAAACCTTGGTGGTGGTTCCGCCGACACCGACCATCTGACCGTCCCCTTGTATGTAATATAAATGAATGTTGTATTCACCAGTCGAACCTTTATGATTCGCCGCATTGACAGTCAATTTATAGGTTCCATTGGCTTGTTTTGCTGCAGTATACCAAACAATATCATCTTGACCATTCTCAGTAGACCAAGTTGGAAGCTTAACTTCCTGAATTCCATGTGGTGCTGAAACTTTGGAAACGATGACATCAAAAGTACCAGTTTTGGGGTTATTATTTTGAATACTAATCGTACCCGTCAGTGGTTGCTTAGCTAAAGCAGACTTGGCTGTAAATCTACCAGAATAGTCAATACTCTGGTCGAAAACATGCTTGCCTGCTAATAACTCCGCCTGAGAGGTGAATTGCCAAGCCCCTGATCTGCTATTGTATTTCAGGCTTCTAGCATCTTTTGCACTTAGTTTTGGTGCTGGATATTGGGCAATCCAAAAATTATCAAGGCCAAACAAAGCTGTATTTACTGGTCCTTTTTGGCGCAGGTTGTTTTGGTCGACCCAACTAGCACTAGTATAGTACATTAGGTTCTTATATCCGTGTTTGCGCATTTCCTCAGCCCAAGCTTGAGTATGCTGGTTGATTCCGTTTTGCATTTTCGGATCTTCCATGTCATTGACCATGACCGTATTTTTGGGCAAGCCCAGCCTATTGGCGAATGCAGCATAATAACGGGCTTCCGCTCTCGCTTCCTCATCGCTGGTATAGTGCGAGAAGGCATAGGTCGAGACTTGCAGACCGGCTGCTTGCGCATTTTTTACCTGAGATTCAGCAAAAGGATTTGTATAAGTCGTTCCTTCTGTCAGTTTGACAACGACACCGCCGACACCTTTGGATGCTAGTTGGCGATAGTCTTCCACACTGATATAACCGTTGTGACTACTCACATCCACAAAGGAAGAACCTTTAATGTCCGCTTGAGGATTGCTACGAGCTGTTTGTCCTGACGGAGGAGCGCTATAAAACACTGCTTTTCTCTTCTCAGAAGTTACTTCTGTACTACTCACAGCCGGCGAAGATTGATCTGACCCTATCTGATTTCCTGTGGATTCAGCATGAGTGTCACTCCCCGTCTCACTTTCACTGCCAGAAAATTCACCCTTTATCAAATCAGAAGCCCTATTTTGGCTTTGATCAATCACAGAGCCATTTGCTGTCGGACTTGTATTTTCCTGCCCCTTTGTATTCTCATCAGCAATCGTTTCCAGTGCTGCTGGAGCTTCTTGAGTTTGGCTATCATTTTTTACCTGAAGTTCCGTTTTTGGAACCTCTAAATCTGCTGCCGTACTTGTGTTCTCTTCAGCACGAGCAATATTAGCCGTTGCAGCTAATAAGACAGCTGTACTCGCTAAATAAACTATTTCTTTTGATTTCAACTTTTCTCTCCGAATTTTAAAAAGCTTGCCACCTTAAGGCAACAAGCAATTTTATTTAAAACTTAAAATCTTTTTTATTTCACAAAATCAAGAAGAGCAAGGAAGCTTTCAGCTTCAAGTGATGCTCCACCAACAAGAGCTCCATCCACATCTGGACAAGCCATGTATGATGCTACGTTTTCAGGTTTAACTGAACCACCGTATTGAACACGAACCTTGTCAGCAACTTCTTGACCAAAGTCAACAGCTACAACGTCACGAACAACTTTACACATTTTTTGTGCGTCGTCTTGTGAAGCTGATTTACCAGTACCAATAGCCCAGATTGGCTCATAAGCGATAACTAACGCAGCAACTTGTTCAGCTGTCAATCCAGCAAGAGCAGCGGATACTTGAGCACCTACAAATTCAGCAGCTTTACCAGCTTCGTAAGTTTCAAGTGATTCACCACAGCAGATAATAGGAAGCATACCGTTTGCAAAAATTGCTTTTGCTTTTTTGTTGATATCTTCATCAGTTTCATGGAAGTAGTCACGACGTTCTGAGTGACCGATAACAACGTAGTCAGTACCGATTTCTTTCAAAACTTGTGGGCTAGTTTCACCAGTGAAAGCACCTGCATTTTCGAAGTAGCAGTTTTGAGCAGCAACTTTAAGGTTTGAACCTTTTGCAGCAGCAAGAACAGTTGTCAAGTCAAGTGCAGGAGCAGCAATCCCAGCTTCTACAAGGTCAGAAGACGGAAGTTTAGCAGCTACTGCTTCCACAAAAGCTTTTGCTTCTTCTGGATTTTTGTTCATTTTCCAGTTACCGGCAATAAATGGTTTACGTGACATTTCACATACCTCTTCTTTTTTTATTTTCACGTTATATTGTACCATAAATTTACCAATTAATAAAGGTTAGCCACAGATTTTCATAAAAATAAAATATCTAATCTAACTTTTGTCATTAAATACGAAAACAAGTAATTTAGAGATTTATCAGCAAATTTTCAATCTTAAATTTCGATTTGCAAAATGTGATGGTATCCTTTCATCTTCACAAAAAAAGGCTCTTTTCTACCATTTGTCAAGTCTGTCAAGGCTTTAAGTGAAAAATGAGATAAGACAGTAGCTATTCCGAGGTTACTGTCTTATTTTTAACACTTTTTGAGCCATAAAAGGGCATGCAAAAAAA
>NZ_JBZYCU010000048.1:0-1906 GCF_058933875.1 Streptococcus sp. STC1396
AAGAAAAAGTAGTGAGTACTCTCTCCCGTCGGAGATTTCTTCACTACTAATCTTAGTATGTTTTCTACAACAAAATAGGCTCCATAATCCCTGCGGTGGATTTACCCACTACAGAAATTATAGAGCCATAATTATAAGTCTATTAAATAGTTTATTTTTTTTCGCTTTCAAATAATGGAGAGAGAGGACGTTTTTCATGAATACGAACGATCGCTTCTGCTAACAGATGAGCGATGGAAATCTGCTCAATCTTATCAATCAATCGTTCTTCAGGAAGGTAAATCGTATCCAAAACAATCAACTTTTTAATAGCAGATTTTTGAATATTTTCCATAGCTGGACCAGATAAGACAGGATGGGTACAGCTAGCATAGACTTCAACTGCACCAGCTTCTGCTAGGGCATCTGCCGCATGACAAATCGTTCCTGCCGTATCAATCATGTCATCAATCAGGATACATGTTTTGCCTGCAACCTTACCAATGATATTCATGACTTCACTAGTATTCATTTTATCAACACTGCGATGTTTATCGATAATAGCAATTGATGTTTTGAGAAATTCTGCCAATTTACGGGCCCGACTCACACCGCCATGATCCGGACTAACCACCACATAATCATTCCCAATCATACCACGACGTTCAAAATAATCAGCAATCAAAGGGGCCCCCATCAAATGATCAACAGGAATATCAAAGAACCCTTGAATTTGAGAAGCATGCAAATCAATGGTCAACAAACGGTCAACTCCAGCAATCTCCAGCATATTAGCAACTAATTTAGATGTAATCGGCTCACGAGCACGAGCTTTTCGATCCTGTCTAGCATAACCATAGTAGGGCATTACCACATTGATAGATTCTGCACTAGCTCTCTTCAAAGCATCTACCATGATCAAAATTTCCATTAAATTATCATTGACTGGCGAGCTGGTAGACTGCAAAATAAAGACGTGTTTCCCGCGGATAGATTCTTCAATATTCACTTGAATCTCCCCGTCAGAGAACTGACGGACAGTTGCTTTCCCAAGTGGCAATCCAATCTCTTGAGCAACACGCTGCGCTAATTCTTGATTAGAAGAAAGAGCAAAGAGTTTTAAATCAGAAAAAGACATGATTTCCTCCAGATTCTAAATCGTCTTTTATTGTATCTGTTACAAGTTTTCCAATTACCATTGTAACCCTTTTTTGCCTATTTTTCAATTGATAAATTGTAAAATATAGTGCAACAAAAAACGGCTCTATAATTTCTGTAGTGGGTAAATCCACCGCAGGGATTATGGAGCCTATTTTGTTGTAGAAAAAAAGTCCCATAAGACCTATAATGAAAAGCGATCAAACCATCATTAGAAAGAATCTTATGGAACAATTAAATTTTACCACAAACTTACTGGAAATCAAAGACCCTAACATCACTATTTTAGATTATGTAGATGCTGGAACACACAAGGAAATCATCGCTAAGCTAGATTATCCTGCTCCTAAATGCCCTCACTGTCAAGGAAAAATGGCTAAATATGACTTCCAAAAAGAATCGAAAATTCCCTATTTAGAGTGCGCGGGATACAAAACGCTGATTCGATTGAGAAAACGGCGCTTCCGCTGTCAGGATTGCGGAAAAATGGCTGTCGCAGAAACTTCCTTAGTCAAGAAGAATCACCAAATTGCAACCATCGTCAACCAGAAAATCGCTCAAAAACTGATGGAGAGGCTTTCTATGACCGACATCGCTGAAAGCTTAGCTGTTTCCACGTCCACAGTTATTCGAAAACTAAAGGAGTTTAAATTCAAGACAGATTTATCTTATCTTCCAACTCACATGTCTTGGGAGTGAAACAGTCTGGGGAGAGACTGTTTCAGCTGGCTTCAAGAAGGGAAAGATGAGCTTCATTGCGCAGGATTTT
>NZ_JBZYCU010000049.1:0-1851 GCF_058933875.1 Streptococcus sp. STC1396
CCTTTTTGATATTCAAAGCGATGAGAATGCGTTTTTTGAAGTTGTCAAAGTTCCGAAATCCGAAAGCGTTGCGTTTGATAACTTTGATGAGGTTGTTTGTAGCCTCTAGCTTAGCATTTGAGTAAGGGAGTTCCAAAGCATTGATAATCTTGTCCCTCTCTTTTAAAAAGGTCTTAAAAACAGTCTGAAAGATAGGATTTATACAAGAAATTGTTTCTTCAATGAGTCCAAAGAAATGTTCAGCTTGTTTCTCTTGAAAATGAAAAAGCAAGAGTTGGTAGAGGTCATAGTGTTCTCTGAGTTCTTGAGAGTAAGAGAGCAGCTTTTCCAGAATCTCTTTGTTGGTCAAATGCATGCGAAAAGTCGGCCGATAAAAGCGTTTATCACTGAGTTTACGGCTATCTTGTTGGATCAGTTTCCAGTAGCGTTTCAGTGCCTTGTATTCGTGTGATTTTCGATCCAATTGATTCATGATTTGAACACGAACACGACTCATAGCCCGGCTCAGGTGTTGGACAATATGAAAGCGATCGAGGATGATTTTAGCGCATGGAAAAAGTTGTCTAGCCAAGTCATAGTAGGGACTAAACATGTCCATTGTAATGACTTTAACGCCGTTTCGGACCTGTCAGGAAGTTGAAAGACGCTTCAATCACTACTTAGACACTATTCAAAAGATTTTACATAAAGACCATCATGAGCTTCAGGGCCAGGGTTTACATCCATTCTGGAAGGAGAATGATAATGCTCCTGTGAAATATCCCCGCTATCAAATGTTGATGCAGTATCTATCTTTGAGTGAAGAAATTGGAAGAGATTTCTTCCATCGCTATCCTGATTATGGCGGCTATATCTGTGGAAGTCAAGTCCAGCTGGATGTCTCACGGGCAAATTTCATACAGGTAATCAATACCTTCAATCAAATCGAGGCTGCTAAAGCCTATCTTTTTGCCAATTCGGAATTGACAGCAGAAGATTTCAACGCTAGAATCTCTAGAGACCGCTTCTGGGAAGAATCCATGCATGGCTTGTTAGTAGAAAATGTCGGTGTCAATCCCTATGATTTCACAGATGAAGAAGATTTTTTCAATTATTTAAATCACACAGCTATTTTTAATGCTGACCGAGAGGGAGATGCCTACTATTTTCCTCCTATATCGGTTGGAGAATATCTAAAACAGGTGCAAATCAAGGCCTATAATTTGAGGGGGGACGAAAGATTTCTCATTCCGTGCGCAGAAGATTTTAGTCATCACAGAAGCTACCAATATTAGGATTTAACGACAAGAGGCACTGTTGAATTTAGAAGCACTTGTGTTCAGCCTCTCACTAAGACATTTGCACCAGCAGCCTTTCATTTAGGATTGTTAGTGAATCTAGAGGAAACAGAGGCCTATCTTAAAGCTTGTGAGTTTTTCAGGCTGGAAGGGCGGGATTATAAACATTTGCGCCGACAGTATTCGAAAAACAAACTTACACAGAACGAGGAAAAAACATTCAAAAATTTTCATACGATCTTCTTCAACTTGCTATCAAAGGCTTGCAAAAACGGAAAATGCATGAAGAAAAGTATCTCATATCTTTGTATTAATAGACTCCCTTTGGAATTCTAATAATGTTTTAAGTGTTTCATTTTAGTGCTAAACCCTAGTCCTTTAAGGAACTTTCAAGGTTATCGCAAAGTCGGTTTGGAAAAAAAGTTACAAAAAAGCAAAAAAAGTTCAAAAAAAGTATTGACAAGAATTAGTTGAGGTGATATACTGATATAGTTGTCGCTTGCGAGGGCGACAAAGACCTTTGAAAACTGAACAAGACGAACCAATGTGCAGGGCACTACAACTGAGGTTGTAG
>NZ_JBZYCU010000050.1:0-1570 GCF_058933875.1 Streptococcus sp. STC1396
GGAGGCATTCTATGTAAAAAGTCAAGAATAATTTTTTAAAATATCAATTATTTTTTACAGATATTTAGAAAAATGATTGCATGCAAAAAGACCTGCTAAAAGCAAGTTTTTAAAATAATTCGTGACTTTATCGCCTTACCTTACCTTAGTTTAGTTTCATCAAATTGTTGATTGGTTTTAAGAAGATGGAAAATGATACGAGTTAATTTTTTAGCGACATGTGTCACGGCTACATTGTAGTGTTTTCCTTGACTAATTTTCAGCTTTAAATAGGCTTTAAAATGCGGAGAATAAATCGAGATGAGTTTAGCAGCCTGTATTAGGGCATACCTTAGATAAGATGACCCTCGTTTGACCATATGACCTGTATTATCCATCTGTCCTGATTGGTAAATAGCAGGATCTAATCCTGCGAAAGCTTGGAGCTGATTTGGATTCTTGAAGTTATGAATATTCTTAATTTCGGCTAGAATAATAGCACCAAGGCGAGTTCCAATTCCTGTAATAGATGTGATAGGAGAGTTTAAGTCGTTCATCAAGCGATTAATTTCTTCTTGAGTTTGATTAATCTGTTTATCGTAATGTTTAATAGTTTCGATTAATTGTCCTAATTCTAAGACTAAAGCAGGAGAAGCCTTACCAATGGTTTTCTTGGCCTCCTCTTGTATCTGATGAGCTTTATCAGCAGTTAACCGTTTGATTTTAAGCAGAGATGAGAACCGAGCGCGAGCTATTTTTTGTGGAGAAGGGTAGTGTGTCAGTAACTCATAGATGAACTGATTGTGAAGATTACTAACGATTGCATGAAGTTCGGGGAATATAATATCAAGTAATCTGACATATAGATTCTTGCATTTAGACCGTGACTGGATTAAGCGATTTTGATAGCGTGTAAGCTCTTTTAACTCGTCTACTATGCTATCTGTTTGATAACGTTCAGGGGTCACGTCGAAGCGTAGCTTACGAGCGATTAAAAGGGCATCTTTCCTGTCTGTCTTAGTTTTTCTAAGAGATTGTGATTTAGCAAATTCTTTGATAATGAGCGGGTTGTAAGTAAATACATTGTACCCTAACTCTCTTAAAAAAGTCACAATATTGTAGTTATAGTGTCCTGTGCTTTCAAGCGCTATCTGGATGTCTTGTGTTAGAGGAGATAGCTGTTCTAGCCTTAGCTTAAGCTGAACAAATCCTTGGTAAGAATTGGCAAATTTGAAGTTAGCTATCATTATTTCTCCATTTTCATTGATACAGGCTAAATCGTGTTTATTTTTGGCAATGTCAATACCGATATATAACATCACTTTCTGATTCCTTTCTAAGTTATATTAGCGACTGTTGTTTGTTCCACGCACTCTTTGCCTTGTATCCTTACACGAGATAAAACGTCAGGGCGTTATCATTCTCATTACCAATGAAACAAAGAGCTGTGGTTAGAGCCTCCTTGAAATCGTCTAAGCGATTGGTGACACTTACTAATCCACAGCGCTGAACTAAGTATAAAACAAATCTATAAAATAATTAAGAAAGGGTTTATACTGGCGGAAGCTACCCGCTAATATAAATATAAGGT
>NZ_JBZYCU010000051.1:0-1258 GCF_058933875.1 Streptococcus sp. STC1396
TAGCATTTGAGTAAGGAAGTTCCAAAGCATTGATAATCTTGTCCCTCTCTTTTAAAAAGGTCTTAAAAACAGTTAGAAAGATAGGATTTATACAAGAAATTGTATCTTCAATGAGTCCAAAGAAATGTTCAGCTTGTTTCTCTTGAAAATGAAAAAGCAAGAGTTGGTAGAGGTCATAGTGTTCTCTGAGTTCTTGAGAGTAAGAGAGCAGCTTTTCCAAAATCTCTTTGTTGGTCAAATGCATACGAAAAGTCGGACGATAAAAGCGTTTATGACTTAGTTTTCGACTGTCTTGTTGAATGAGTTTCCAGTAACGTTTCAGTGCCTTATATTCGTGCGATTTTCGATCCAATTGATTCATGATTTGAACACGGACACGACTCATAGCACGGCTAAGATGCTGTACAATGTGAAAACGGTCGAGGACGATTTTAGCGTTTGGAAATAGTTTTCTGGCAATATCGTAGTAGGGACTAAACATATCCATTGTAATGACTTTAACGCGGTTTCGGACCTGCCTGGAATAGCGCAGAAAGTGATTGCGAATGGTTGCTTGCGTTCGTCCGTCCAGAATTGTGATGACCTTGAGCGAGTCAAAATCCTGCGCAATGAAGCTCATCTTTCCCTTCTTGAAGCCAGCTGAAACAGTCTCTCCCCAGACTGTTTCACTCCCAAGACATGTGAGTTGGAAGATAAGATAAATCTGTCTTGAATTTAAACTCTTTCAGTTTACGAATGACGGTTGACGTGGAAACTGCTAAGCTTTCAGCGATGGCCGTCATAGAGACTTTCTCGATCAATTTTTGAGCGATTTTCTGGTTGACGATGGTTGCAATTTGGTGATTCTTCTTGACTAAGGACGTTTCTGCGACAGCTACTTTCCCGCAATCCTGACAGCGGAAACGGCGTTTCTTTAACCGAATCAATGTCTTATATCCCGCACACTCTAGGTAGGGGATTTTAGATTCTTTTTGGAAGTCATATTTAGCCATTTGTCCTTGACAGTGAGGGCATTTAGGTGCAGGATAATCTAGCTTGGCGATGATTTCCTTGTGTGTTCCAGCATCTACATAATCTAAAATAGTGATGTTAGGGTCTTTTATTCCCAGTAAGTTTGTGATAAAATTTAACTGTTCCATAAGATTCTTTCTAATGATGGTTTCGTTGCTTTTCATTATAGGTCATATGGGACTTTTTTTCTACAACAAAATAGGCTCCATAATCCCTGCGGTGGATTTACCCACTACAGAAATTATAG
>NZ_JBZYCU010000052.1:0-1194 GCF_058933875.1 Streptococcus sp. STC1396
TTTTTTAGCATGCCCTTTTATGGCTCAAAAAGTGTTAAAAATAAGACAGTAACCTCGGAATAGCTACTGTCTTATCTCATTTTTCACTTAAAGCCTTGACAGACTTGACAAATGGTAGAAAAGAGCCAAATAAAAAGACTCAGCCGAACTATATTATCGGACTGAACCTTTTTCCGTTCTATTCTTCTGGTTTAGCCTTAGAAGCCATCTACGTTAGTATAGATTTTTTGGACATCTTCATCGTCTTCTAAAACGCTATAGAGTTTTTCAAAAGTTTCCAAATCGTCACCAGTCAACTCAACTTCAGACTGAGGAATCATTTCCAACTCTGTCACTTGGAACTCCTGGATGCCAGACTCACGTAGAGCCACGATAGCCTTGTGAAGGTCCGTTGGCGCTGTATAGACAGTGATACTGCCTTCTTCTGCTTCAACATCATCTACATCTACATCTGCTTCTAGCAGCTGTTCAAAGACGCTGTCAGCATCATCACCAGCAAAGACAATCACGCCCTTGTTGTCAAAAAGATAAGCTACTGAACCACTAGCTCCCATATTGCCGCCATTTTTACCAAAAGCAGCACGGACATTGGCTGCAGTCCGATTGACATTGGAAGTCAGAGTATCAACAATCAACATGGAACCATTTGGTCCAAAGCCTTCGTAACGGCCTTCAGTAAAGGTTTCGTCAGTGTTTCCTTTCGCCTTATCAATAGCCTTGTCAATAACATGCTTTGGTACTTGCGCTTGTTTAGCCCGGTCAATAACAAATTTCAGGGCAGTATTTGACTCGGGATCTGGATCGCCTTTTTTAGCTGCTACATAGATTTCCACGCCAAACTTAGCATAAACTTTTGAGTTTGCACCGTCTTTGGCCGTTTTCTTTGCCACAATATTGGCCCATTTACGTCCCATTGGAGTTTCTCCTTTTGATAAATTACATTTTTAATCTTTCATATTATAACATAAGTCGGATTGAATTTCACTAAACGGAAGATAATTTATAGTTAAAAATCCTTAATTGTACATTTTTATCCCGGTAGAATCTTTAGCAAACAAAAAGGGATCTTTTCTACCATTTGTCAAGTCTGTCAAGGCTTTAAGTGAAAAATGAGATAAGACAGTAGCTATTCCGAGGTTACTGTCTTATTTTTAACACTTTTTGAGCCATAAAAGGGCATGCAAAAAAACACCT
>NZ_JBZYCU010000053.1:0-1143 GCF_058933875.1 Streptococcus sp. STC1396
GGACTTTGTCGATTAGTTTTTGAGCGATTTTCTGCTTGACGATGGTTGCGATTTGGTGATTCTTCTTGACTAAGGATGTTTCTGCGACAGCTACTTTCCCGCAATCCTGACAGCGGAAACGCCGTTTCCTTAGACGAATCAATGTCTTGTATCCAGCACCTTGAATATACAATATAAGTGCACAATAAAAACTCATAAGATTTTCTAGTAAAATAGAATTGGACGAACTAGTTACGAAAGGAAATCTTATGAGCTATCCACCATTTTACCATAGATGAGCGGGAAAGTATTCTGATTTACCGTACAAAAGGACTAAACTTTTCTCAAATTGGAAAATTTCTATTTCTCATACCATTCACGAAAGACCCGAAGAAGCAAACAAGCGAACTAGGATCGGTGATTGGGAAGCAGGTTGCAGGGAAAACCGGGAAAGCTTGCTTAGTTACTCTAACGGATCGCTATTCTCGTTTTCTTAAAATCAAGAAGGTAGCGATCAAGAAAAGCAAACTGGTCATAAAGGCTATGGTACAAATGTTGGAGCCCTTGCCGAAAGAAACTGTCACTCCCGATAGAGGAAAAGAATTCACGAATCATCAAGACTTGACTGATCAATTAAAGGTAGAGGTCTATTTCCCAGACCCTCATGCGCCTTGGCAACGAGGAACCAATGAGAATACCAATGGATTATTACGAGAATATTTTCCCAAAGGGAGCGACTTAACATTTATTGATGAGCACACCATTCAGCTGTGGGAGGCTAAACTAAATAATAGACCACGAAAGTGTCTCAACTGGAAAACTCCTTATAAAGTATTTTATGGTGAAATTGTGCACTTGATTTGACAATTCAAGTGAAATTAAGTTATGAAGACAAAGTAAAAATCTATGAGTTACGGCAAAATGGTGAAAGCATTAAGTCTTTGTCGGACCAGTTCAGTATTGCAGAATCCGGTATCCAATATATGATTCGACTGATAGACAGATACGGGATGAACATTGTCAAGAAAGGGAAAAACACCTATTATTCTCCAGAATTAAAGCAGGAAATGATTGATAAAGTGCTTCTGAAACAACAGTCAAAGCTGACCGTTTCACTTGATTACGCCTTGCCAAACCGAGGGACTCTTCCAAACTGGATAGCGC
>NZ_JBZYCU010000054.1:0-827 GCF_058933875.1 Streptococcus sp. STC1396
GGTTCGTCTTGTTCAGTTTTCAAAGGTCTTTGTCGCCCTCGCAAGCGACAACTATATCAGTATATCACCTCAACTAATTCTTGTCAATACTTTTTTTGAACTTTTTTTGCTTTTTTGTAACTTTTTTCCAAACCGACTTTGCGAGATCGTTTCAAATACTTCAAAGACATGGGATTCAGTCCTATGTAGCGTTACAATAGATGTGAGACCTGAGTACCAAAAAAGAAGAAACCTTGATATGATTAGTTCTGACACAACCATCAAAAAAAGGAGTCTTCTCATGAATAGTATACCACAAAACATCCGCTACCTGCCACATACTTTGGATACCCGCTATCACGCTGTCAAAACCTATCGCAACGGTACCTCTGTTGCCTTTATCTGTCGGAGATACAAAATCTCAAAAGCCTCTCTTATGCGTTGGAATAAACGGTTCGATGGAAGCAAAGAATCTCTATGTGACAAATCCCATCGCCCTCTGACACCTCATCCAAATAGTCACACCAATGAAGAAATCAATTGGATCAAACACTGTATCCGCCGCAATCCTAAGGCTACGCTGATTGAAATCTTCTATAAACTCAAAACAAACAAAGGTTACCACAGGCATCCTTGCTCCCTCTTTCGTATCCTGAGAAAATTAGGCTTCTTCAAAGCTCCTAAAGAAAAGAAAAAAACCTACAAACCAAAGTGTACTGACCCCAAAAAGTTGGACAAAAAATATTAGTGAAAGGATTTGGTTCTGTACTGAACAGGGCTGAGTCTTTTTAGCTTTGCTTTAATACGCTTGTTGTTGTAGTAAAAAATATAATCCGTGATGGCTTGTT
>NZ_JBZYCU010000055.1:0-728 GCF_058933875.1 Streptococcus sp. STC1396
CGTTTATTCCAACGCATAAGAGAGGCTTTTGAGACTTTGTATCTCCGACAGATAAAGGCGACAGAGGTACCGTTACGATAGGTTTTGACAGCGTGATAGCGGGTATCCAAAGTATGTGGCAGGTAGCAGATGTTTTGTGGTATACTATTCATGAGAAGATTCCTTTTTTTTGATGGTTGTGTCAGAACTAATCATATCAAGGTTTCTTCTTTTTTGGTACTCAGGTCTCACATCTATTGTAACGCTACACGCTTTTATCGTCCGACTTTTCGCATGCACTTGACAAATCAAGAGATTCTTGAAAAGATTCTCTCTTACTCTCAAGAACTACGAGAACATTATGAACTCTACCAACTCTTACTTTTTCATTTTCCAGAGAAACAAGCTGAGCATTTCTTTGGACTCATTGAAGATACAATTTCTTGTATAAATCCTATCTTTCAGACTGTTTTTAAGACTTTTTTGAAAGATAAGGAAAAGATTATCAACGCTCTTGAACTCACCTACTCAAATGCAAAACTAGAAGAGGCCACTAACAACCTCATCAAAGTTATCAAGCGCAACGCTTTCGGATTTCAAAACTTTGACAACTTCAAAAAACGCATTCTCATCGCTTTGAATATCAAAAAGGAGAGAACCAATTCGGTTCTCTCCAGAGTATGACTTTTCGTTAACCCACTACAGTTGACAAACATACTAAGATTAGTAGTGAAGAAATCTCCGACGGG
>NZ_JBZYCU010000056.1:0-596 GCF_058933875.1 Streptococcus sp. STC1396
TCATACTCTGGTAAAGGCTGAGCTAGAGTTACCATGTCGTTTAAGACAACTTGTCTGCGTTCAGAAAGGCGAAGCAATTCTTGAGCATAGTAACGAACCTCTTCAAGCATAGGAGAGTTTTTCTTGACCGCACAAAAAGATTGTTTAGCGAGTTTTATAAGTTTATCAGTCAGGTAAGCAATACGCTTTTCAGAGATGCGTTTGGAGGTAGATTGACGGATAATCTCACACAAGTCACTTTGAGATAGTCTTAATACAAACTCTTTGCATGGAAAAGCCATCACTAAGTTCCAATATTGCTCGCCAGTTGGTGTGGATAAGAGATTTTCCAATTCAGGAAAGGTGATTTGTAGGACCTTGTGCAGACGGTTTTTAGCTCGAACAAGGTCTTCTGTCAGATTTTGATAGAAACGGCTTAAATCACGAAGGTGTTGATAAACTTCTTCCTGCACGTAAGTTGGTTTACGATTGTGCACAAGCTGAGATTTAGCTAACTTTTCAGCGTCAATTTTATCTGTTTTACGAACTCGCAGACTGTCCAATTGCTTCTTAGCTTCCAGAGGATTTAGCCGTGTGTAAGCGTAACCATATTCCTC
>NZ_JBZYCU010000057.1:0-562 GCF_058933875.1 Streptococcus sp. STC1396
GCAACGATCGTACCGGTTCGATTCCGGTCCTCGGCATGAGAGTTTAAAAGAGCACCCTTAGCTCAACTGGATAGAGTACCTGACTACGAATCAGGCGGTTAGAGGTTCGACTCCTCTAGGGTGCATAAAAGTTTGATTTTTTTGACTTTTATGTTATAATGTATTTAGTATGATGAAGAGCACCCTTAGCTCAACTGGATAGAGTACCTGACTACGAATCAGGCGGTTAGAGGTTCGACTCCTCTAGGGTGCATATTAGAACGAAGTCTCATGACTCCGTTTTTAGATTGTTCTCGGGAAGTAGCTCAGCTTGGTAGAGTACTTGGTTTGGGACCAAGGTGTCGCAGGTTCGAATCCTGTCTTCCCGATACTAGTTTTTTTGCTCTTTGTCAACTGTAGTGGGTTGATGTCAGCTAAGATCTGGAGAGGACAAAATTGGGCTCTTTTCTACCATTTGTCAAGTCTGTCAAGGCTTTAAGTGAAAAATGAGATAAGACAGTAGCTATTCCGAGGTTACTGTCTTATTTTTAACACTTTTTGAGCCATAAAAGGGCATGCAAAA
>NZ_JBZYCU010000058.1:0-559 GCF_058933875.1 Streptococcus sp. STC1396
GCTACCTGCCACATACTTTGGATACCCGCTATCACGCTGTCAAAACCTATCGTAACGGTACCTCTGTCGCCTTTATCTGTCGGAGATACAAAGTCTCAAAAGCCTCTCTTATGCGTTGGAATAAACGGTTCGATGGAAGCAAAGAATCGCTATGTGACAAATCCCATCGCCCTCTGACACCTCATCCAAATAGTCACACCAATGAAGAAATCAATTGGATCAAACACTGTATCCGCCGCAATCCTAAAGCTACGCTGATTGAAATCTTCTACAAACTCAAAACAAACAAAGGTTACCACAGGCATCCTTGTTCCCTCTTTCGCATCCTGAGAAAATTAGGCTTCTTCAAAGCTTCTAAAGAAAAGAAAAAAGCCTACAAACCAAAGCCCTACCATACGCCGACCGAAATCGGAGTGAAATGGCAAATGGATGTCAAATATGTCCCAAAACACTGTTACACCGGCTCTATCCCTGATAAATTCTATCAGTATACTGTCATCGACGAAGCTTCCAGAGAGCGATTTATCTATCCTTTTAAGGAGCAAAGCTCTCATTCTAC
>NZ_JBZYCU010000059.1:0-539 GCF_058933875.1 Streptococcus sp. STC1396
TGTTTTTTTTGCATGCCCTTTTATGGCTCAAAAAGTGTTAAAAATAAGACAGTAACCTCGGAATAGCTACTGTCTTATCTCATTTTTCACTTAAAGCCTTGACAGACTTGACAAATGGTAGAAAAAAATACCAGATGAGGTGTTTTTTTGCATGCCCTTTTATGGCTCAAAAAGTGTTAAAAATAAGACAGTAACCTCGGAATAACTACTGTCTTATCTCATTTTTCACTTAAAGCCTTGACAGACTTGACAAATGGTAGAAAAGAGCCATAAAATCTCGCTTTTTGAATGCAATCTTTACAAAATAAAAAGCACTTATAAAGTGCTTGCTAGCTCCGCCAGTAGGACTCGAACCTACGACATCATGATTAACAGTCATGCGCTACTACCAACTGAGCTATGGCGGATAAAAGCTAAGCGACTTCCATATCTCACAGGGGGCAACCCCCAACTACTTCCGGCGTTCTAGGGCTTAACTACTGTGTTCGGCATGGGTACAGGTGTATCTCCTAGGCTATCGTCACTTAACTTTCTGAATT
>NZ_JBZYCU010000060.1:0-537 GCF_058933875.1 Streptococcus sp. STC1396
TGCACTTTCTTATGATTGATGCTATAACCACGATTGCGCAGTTCTAGATGAACCCTGCGGTAACCATAATTGCCCTTATGATCCTTAAAAATTGCTTGTATCTCATTCTTGATGTCCCTATCTTTGTCCTCTGTAGCTAGTTGCTTGAGCTGGTAATAGTAGGTAGCACGAGCTAGTTTAGCTGTTGCTAGAAGGAGGTCTAGTCGGAATCCTCCATTGACCATTTCTCTAACTGTTTCTGCCTTTCGCACGCTAAGGCTTCGTCCCTCAGGCGCAATTCTTTCAACTTTTTTAGATAGGCATTCTCCGTTCTAAGACGCTCATTTTCTTCTTGGAGTCGCTCTAACTCCGTCATCTCTTCCCAGGTCTTCTTTGGCTTACGTCCCATTTTTGGCGGCCTCCCTCTTGCTTTCTCAAGAATAGTATACCCGTTTTTCTTGTATTGCGCTATCCAGTTTGGAAGAGTCCCTCGGTTTGGCAAGGCGTAATCAAGTGAAACGGTCAGCTTTGACTGTTGTTTCAGAAGCACTTTATCAA
>NZ_JBZYCU010000061.1:0-532 GCF_058933875.1 Streptococcus sp. STC1396
GAACACCTCGACACAATGGCAAGGTAGAACGAAGCCATCGCAATGACAATAAACGATTCTACAAACATCTCCAGTTCTATTCCTATGACGATCTCATCAAACAGATGGAGCGCTATCTCTACAAATCCAATCGATTGCCCATGCAAACTTTAAACTGGATGTCACCTATCGAAATAAGAAAAAATCTACAAGGAGCTAGCTCCTTGTAGAGAATACCATATCAAGTTTTTAGATAACTTTCGTTTGGTCTCACATCATTGACAAACGTACAAGATTGTTTTGCCAAGAATGAGCCAATATGCGACAACTCTGAACGATTCTGAATCACACAAAAAAATAATTTCCAAAAGCAAGCATGTTTTGAAAAGATAAACTTACCCCTCACCTCGAGATGAGATCAAGCCGAAAAGAGTCTGGGACAAAAAGATTTCAATTTTTAAAAATCTTAATTATTAAGCCCTTCAAATCTATAATTAAATGCGAAAAGCGAACAAAGCAGAATTCTGATTACCAGAAAACTAGTTTTGTTCGC
>NZ_JBZYCU010000062.1:0-517 GCF_058933875.1 Streptococcus sp. STC1396
AAAGATAGGGACATCAAGAATGAGATACAAGCAATTTTTAAGGATCATAAGGGCAATTATGGTTACCGCAGGGTTCATCTAGAACTGCGCAATCGTGGTTATAGCATCAATCATAAGAAAGTGCAACATTTGATGCAGGTGTTAGGTCTGTCTGCACGCATCCGTAAGCGCAAGAAATACAAGTCCTACAAGGGGGAGGTGGGGAAGAAGGCTCCAAATCTGATTAACAAGCAATTTGAGGGGTCTAAACCTTTTGAGAAGTGTTATACCGATGTGACTGAGTTCGCTCTGCCAAATTGCTCTGAGAAACTCTATCTGTCGCCTGTTCTGGATGGTTATAACAGCGAAATTATCGGCTTTACCTTGTCCCATTCTCCCAACCTGATGCAAGTTAAATCCATGCTTGAAAAGGCTTTTCCTAAGGAAGCTTATCCCAATACTATTCTCCATAGCGACCAAGGTTGGCAATACCAACATGAGGCCTACCATCGTTTTCTTGACAGTAAAGGGATCTGTC